>NZ_RZRA01000277.1:0-6055 GCF_003998945.1 Mesorhizobium sp. M7A.F.Ca.CA.003.01.2.1
CGCCGAGAAGAATCAGAAGATCGACCTGCCTGTCGGCGCCGGTGACCGCGGCATGACCGGCTCCCAGCGCGATACGCTTCTTGGCTTCCTGGATGGCTATGACAGAAGTGCCGCCCCGACGCTGACGATCCAGGTCCCGAGCGGATCGGCCAACGAGGTCGCCGCGACCACGGCGGCCCGCGATTTCGCCCGGCTGGCGGTTGCCAGCGGCATCAAGCGCAATCGGATTGTCGTGACCTCCTATCAGTCCGCCTCCGCCGAAGCCTCTGCCCCGATTCGCGTTGCTTATATCTCGGTGAAAGCCCAGACCGATAAGTGCGGCCGCTGGCCCGAAGATCTTATGGAGACATCGGAGAACAAGCACTATGCCGACTTCGGCTGCTCCTATCAGAACAATCTTGCCGCCCAGATGGCCAATCCCGCCGACCTGCTCGGCCCGCGTAAATCTGCCAATATTGATCCGGCAAATCGTAGCCAAGCCATCGATGTTTACCAAAAGAGAGGCATTTCGGAAGAGTTCCTCGGCAATTCGGAAGTGACGTACTGAGCCGCAAATCTCGGATAGAACAGGCCACGGGAGAGAGCATGACGATGAGCAACCTTGCCTACGACGCCCCGGTGGACGGCAGCGATACCTCGCAGCAGGACATCGCCGCGATGCAGGCGTTGCGGCCGATCCCGCGCATCTCGATCCAGGCATTCTGCGAGACCGAGGGTGTTGCCAACCCGGTCGAGCGCGCCGGCGAGGACCGTCGCATGACGAAGGCGCATCTCAAGGTCCACATGGGCGGTGTTCCCACTGCCATCGAATTCTACCAATCGGCGCCGACGCCCAATCTGATCCTGCTGGAATCGCGCAGCGAGCCCAAGCAATTGCTGGAACAACTCGCCCAGCTTTCGGAATATTGCGATCCGACGTCGAAGGTGGTGGTGATCGGCCACTACAATGATGTCGGCCTCTACCGGGAACTCATCCGCAACGGCATTTCCGAATATGTGATCGCTCCGGTCTCGATGGCCGACATCGTCAGCGTGGTGTCGTCGATTTTCATCGATCCGGAAGCCGAGCCGCTCGGCCGCTCGATCGCCTTCGTCGGCGCCAAGGGCGGTGTCGGCTCCTCGACGATCGCCCACAATGTGGCTTGGGCGATGTCCTCCCTGTTCAAATCCGAAGTGGTCGTCGCCGATCTCGATCTGGCTTTCGGCACCGCCAACATCAATTTCGACCAGGATCCGGCGCAAGGCATCGCCGAGGCGGTGTTTTCACCGGAACGCATCGATGAAGTCTATCTCGACCGGCTGCTGACCCAGTGCGCCGAGCATCTGTCGCTGCTGGCGGCGCCTTCGACGCTCGAACGGGTCTATGATTTCGATCCAGAGGCCTTCGTTCAGCTCATCGACACCGCCCAGCGCAGCGTGCCGCTTCTGGTGCTCGACGTCCCCCATGCCTGGACGGGCTGGACCAAGAACACCTTGGTCAAGGCCGACGAGATCGTCATCACCGCGACACCGGAACTTGCCAATCTGCGCAACACCAAGAACCTCATCGATATGCTCAAGCGGCTTCGTCCCAATGATCCGCCGCCCAAGCTGATCATCAACCAGGCCGGCGTCCCGAAACGCCCGGAGATTTCGCCGGCCGATTTCGCCGAGCCGCTCGGTCTGTCGCCAATGTCGGTCATTGCTTTTGATCCCTTGCTGTTCGGCAATGCCGCCAACAACGGACGCATGCTTGGCGAAATGGATGCCAAGAACCCGATCGTCGCAATGATCAACGAAATGGCGCATGTGCTGACCGGGCGCAGCGAAATCAAGATCAGGAAGAAGGCCGGGCTCGGCAGCCTGCTCGGCAAGCTCTCGCGCAACAAGAAGTGACGCTTCAGCAGTGGAATCGGTAGTCGATCATGTTTGGTAAAAGAGGCAGCGACGACGGCAACCGGTTCACGCCGGAATTTCGCCAGCCAGCACCGGCGCCTGTTGCGCCACCGGCTGCAGGTTCCGTGGACACGGCGGTTCTGACACGGCCCGCGGCGCCAAGCGCGCCTGTCGCGCCGCCGGCGCGCCGTGCGGTCGAGGCACCGCCATTGGCGCCTGAGCCGAAGCGGGCACAGCGCGAAAAAAGCGAAACCTATTACGATACCAAGAGCCAGGTCTTCTCCGCACTCATCGACACCATAGATCTGTCGCAGCTTTCCAAGCTTGATCCTGAAAGTGCGCGCGAGGAAATCCGCGATATCGTCAACGACATCATCGCGATCAAGAACTTCGCAATGACGATCGCCGAGCAGGAAGAGCTGCTCGAGGACATCTGCAACGACGTGCTCGGCTATGGGCCGCTCGAGCCGCTGCTCGCCCGCGACGACATCGCCGACATCATGGTCAACGGCTCCAGGAACGTCTACATCGAGGTCAACGGCAAGGTCGAACAGACCGGCATCCGCTTTCGGGACAACCAGCAGCTCCTCAACATCTGCCAGCGCATCGTCAGCCAGGTTGGCCGCCGCGTCGACGAATCCAGCCCGATCTGCGACGCGCGCCTCCCCGATGGCTCGCGCGTCAACGTCATCGCGCCGCCGCTCTCCATCGACGGCGCCACGCTCACCATCCGCAAATTCAAGAAGGACAAGCTGACGCTCGACCAACTGGTCAAGTTCGGCGCCATCTCGCCGCAGGGCGCCGAAGTTCTCAAGATCATCAGCCGTGTTCGCTGCAACATCGTGATCTCGGGCGGTACCGGTTCGGGCAAGACCACGCTGCTCAATTGCCTGACCAACTATATCGACCGCGAGGAGCGCGTCATCACCTGCGAAGACTCGGCCGAGCTGCAATTGCAGCAGCCGCATGTGGTGCGCCTCGAAACCCGCCCGCCCAATCTGGAGGGTGAGGGTGAGGTGACGATGCGCGACCTGGTCAAGAACTGCCTGCGCATGCGGCCCGAGCGCATCATCGTCGGCGAAGTGCGCGGACCCGAAGTGTTCGATCTTCTGCAGGCGATGAACACCGGCCATGACGGCTCGATGGGAACGATCCACTCGAACAGCCCGCGCGAATGCCTGAACCGCATTGAATCCATGATTGCCATGGGTGGTTATTCGCTGCCGCAGAAGACAGTGCGCGAAATCGTCGTCGGCTCCATCGACGTGATCATCCAGGCAGCGCGCCTGCGCGACGGATCGCGCCGCATCACCCACATCACCGAGGTGATCGGGATGGAAGGCGACGTTATCATCACGCAGGATATCGTCCTCTACAACATCAAGGGTGAGGACGCCAACGGCCGGCTGTTGGGTGAGCACGTATCGACCGGCATCGGCCGTCCGCATTTCTGGGAGCGTGCACGCTATTACGGCGAGGAGCAGCGTCTCGCCATTGCGCTCGAGGCGATGGAGAAACGCGCTGACTGACGTCTGCTGGGGTGTAAGGGTTCGGGCCAATGTTTGGAATTGACGGCACAGTACTGGCGTTTGTCGTGCTCGCCGGCTTCAGCGCCGGCGCCGTCGCTTATGCATTTCTGTTCACCCGGATCAGCAACGAGAAACAGGTCGGCAAGCGGCTCGAAACAATCAGGACCGCCGAGACGGATCGCTCCGTCGTCAAGGCCTCGCGCGACCGCGTGGCGGAAGCCGCCAAGCGGCGCAAATCGGTTCAGGATTCTCTCAACGAACTCGACGCCAAGCAGAAAACCAAGGACAGCCGCGTCAAGAAGCCGCCGCTGAAAGCCCAGCTTCGTCAGGCCGGCCTCAAGACCACCATCGAGCGTTTCTATATATATTCCGCAATATGCGGCATCGTTTTGACGATGGCCGCTTTCGTGGCCGGAGCCCCGCTGATCGCCTTGCCGGGCGTGCTGCTGGCCGGGGGGCTGGGCCTGCCGCGCTGGTTCGTCACGTTTCGCCGCGCCCGCCGGGTCAAGGCATTCCTCAACGAATTTCCAAACGCGCTCGACATCATCGTGCGCGCGGTCAAATCCGGCCTGCCGCTGAACGATGCCGTGCGCCTGATCGCCAACGAATCGCCCGAACCCGTGAAGACCGAGTTTCGCCGCATCGTCGATTCACAGCAGATGGGCCTCTCTATCCCCGACGCGACCTTGCGCATGCCCGAAACCATGCCTTGCACCGAGGCAAGCTTCTTCGGCATCGTTATCCAGATTCAATCGCAAGCCGGCGGGAATCTCTCCGAGGCGCTGGGCAATCTTTCGCGCGTGCTTCGCGATCGCAAGAAGATGAAAGCCAAGGTCGCGGCGCTGTCGATGGAAGCGAAGGCATCCGCCGCGATCATCGGTGCGCTGCCCTTCATCGTCGCCTTTCTCGTCTACCTGTCGAGCCCGGCCTACCTGATGCCGCTCTTCAACACCAGCGTCGGAAACCTGATCCTTGGTTGCTCTGCGGTCTGGATGTCGATCGGCATCCTGGTGATGCGCAAGATGATGAACTTCGAAGTCTAGGATGCTGGCATGACCGAGCAAGTCATCAAGACCCTGACGGATCCGAGCTTCCTGATCGCGATGCTGGTCGCGATAGCGGTGTTTGCGACCGTCTTCACCTTGCTGCCGGCGTTTGGCGGAAACCAGCTCAAGTCACGCATGAAATCCGTTGCGCTGGAGCGCGACGAACTGCGTGCGCAACAGCGCGCCCGGCTTGCGGTCGAGGCCGACCGCCGTCGCAAGGGCTTGCGTGAGGAACAGTCGATCGGCATGCGCAACATCGTCGACCGGCTGGATCTGAGACGCGCGCTCGCCGATGAAGGCACCTTGCAGAAACTCAAGGTGGCCGGTTTTCGTGGACAGAATCCGCTGACGCGGTTTCTTTTCTTTCGTCTCGTGCTTCCTTTTGTCGGTTTCGCGCTGGCCGCAATCTACATCTTCGTGCTCGGAGGACTGCCCGACAAGCCATTGGTCATCAGGCTGTTCGTCTGCATCCTCGTTGCTTACGGCGGCTTCTACGCGCCGGTCATCTACGTCAACAACCGCGCCACCAAGCGCAAGCAGTCGATCCAGATGGCATGGCCGGATGGGCTCGATCTGATGCTGATCTGCGTCGAATCGGGCATGTCGGTGGAAGCAGCATTGCGCAAGGTCGCCGACGAGATCGGCGCGCAATCGGTGGCGCTGGCGGAAGAGTTCATCCTCACCAATGCCGAGCTTTCCTATCTGCCGGAGCGCAAGCAGGCCTACGAGAACCTGGCAAGCCGCACCGGCCTGGATTCGGTCAAGTCGGTGTCGCAGGCGCTCGTCCAGGCCGAGCGTTACGGCACGCCGGTGGCGCATGCACTGCGCGTGCTTGCCGCCGAAAGCCGCGACATGCGCATGAATGCGGCCGAGAAGAAGGCGGCCGCCCTGCCGCCAAAACTTACCGTGCCGATGATCCTGTTTTTCCTGCCGGTGCTTTTCGCCATCATCCTGGGTCCCGCCGGCATTCAGGTCAGCCAACGCGGTATCTTCGGCGATCATGCGGCGCCGGCAACAAACGCCCAGTAGCGGCAAGGCAAATTCCTGCAGTACACTTCAAACGAAGAGGCCGCGCTGCATGCAACGCGGCCTCTTCGTTGGGGCATCGGAATTGTGGTCTCAGTTGGTTGCGGATTTCGGCTTGTCCTGGTCCTTGAGCTGGCTCCAGGCGTTCTGTTGGGCCAGCATCTGCCTGAGATAGGCGACATTTGCCTGCGCCTGTTCGGGCGACAGTTCCTGTGAGGCGATCTTCTCGGCCTCGTCGAACCGGCCTTGCAGGCCGACGACCAGCGCCAGGTTCTGGCGGACCCGGCTGTCCGCATTCGGCTGTTGCGCGGCCGAGCGCATATAGGTTTCGGCGGTGCGCAGATCACCTTCCAGCACATACGACATGCCAAGATTGGAGAGCACGGAAGGCTCGTTCGGCTTGAGGTCGAGCGCCTTGCGGTAAAGCTGGCGCGCATCGTCCTTCTGGCCGGTCTGGTCGAGAATGGCCGCTTCCGCCGACACCAGCCTCCAGTCGGGATATTCCGGTGTCTGAGCGCGGCGCACGGCGTCGAGCGCCGCCTCGAACTGGCCATTGGCGGCCAGCGCCTTGCCGTAGGA
>NZ_RZRA01000278.1:0-6022 GCF_003998945.1 Mesorhizobium sp. M7A.F.Ca.CA.003.01.2.1
CCTCCTTGAAACCAATCCGGACCGCAAATGAAACAATCCCGCCATGCGTGCGGCATCGTGCCGACACAATCGCCGCCGATAAAGCGCGGGAATGAGGGGTTCGCGGCCATGACCAGCACAGCAAGATTCCATGCCATCGACAGCGATGCCGGATTGTCCGCACGCTTGCGCCCGGCCGACATCAACGTCCCGAAAATGGTCAGCCAGGCTGCCGGACCGTTCGAAGTACCCGCCGACACCGGCAAGGGACCATCCATGCGCGACGCGTTGATGACCGGCCTGCTGGTGATCTATCCGACCCTGGCCACGGTGGTGGCGATCGTCGCCGGCCTGGTGCTGGCCAGCGCCAACGGCACCTGAGCCTATTTCGGCCGCCTGAAAGCCTTCCGCTGCTTCTCGACCTCTTGGCGGCAGGCGCAGCCCTCGAGGTGGTCGTTGACCAGGCCCATGGCCTGCATGAAGGCGTAGACCGTGGTCGGGCCGACAAAGCTCCAGCCGCGCTTCTTCAGCTCCTTCGAGATCCGCACCGAGACGGCCGTTGTCGGGTTCGCGCGCAGATGGGCGAGGTCGACGATTTGCGGCCGCTCGTCCTTGCCGGGTTCGAACTTCCAGAACCAGGCGGCCAGTGAGCCGAATTCGTCCACCATTTCGCGGGCGCGCCTGGCGTTGTTGATGGTCGAGACGATCTTGCCGCGATGGCGGATGATGCCGGCATTGCCGAGCAGGCGCTCGACATCCTTGTCGGTGAAGCTTGCTACCTTGTCGAATTCGAAATTGGCGAAGGCTTCGCGAAAATTCTCCCGCTTGCGCAGTATGGTCAGCCACGACAGGCCCGACTGAAAGCCTTCCAGGCAGATCTTTTCGAACAGCCTGCGGTCGTCGGCCACAGGCCGGCCCCATTCATGATCGTGATAGTGCAGATAGTCGGGCAGATTGCCGTGCCAGAAGCAGCGCGCGACACCGTCGGGGCCGGCGAGCAGGCCGGTGTGTTCCTTGTCCATAGGCCAAAATCCGTTCGTTAACGCGCTTTGCGCGGCATTTACTGCGGCTTTACCAGATTCGTGAACCCGGCGGTAACCACACCAAAAGGTTTACTGACAAAGCCGCATTTTACGCATTCCGATTCATGTTTCGGTTGCTGCTTGCGCGCCAATGATCGCCGAACCGGGAGGACGTTTCCACCCGTTTGTATCAGACGATCAAGGTGCGTTACGATGAAGACAGTGTTGTTTCCCGTGCTCGGCGCCGTGGCTGTGTTTGCCGCCGGCGTCACACCCTCAACCGCCGGCGACCGCTATGCCGACAGGCCGCCGGTGATGGTGAGCCCCGACCTTTCCGCACCCTGGGTGCTGCAGCTTGGCCATGCGCCCGGCATCGTGCGCCAGAACCGGCAGGTGGTGCAGCAGCAGCGACGCCTGCGCCCGGCGCAGCCCGACCGGGTGCAGACGGCGGCGGTGCAGCCGCCGGCCAAGCGCATGGTCGCGCGTCCCCAGATCAACCCGATCTACCTGCCGCAGGAAGTCGACTATGACGGAGGCCAGAAGCCGGGCACGATCGTCATCGACACCACGCAGAATTTCCTCTTCCTGGTCGAGAAGAACGGCAAGGCAAGGCGCTATGGCGTCGGCACCGGCAAGCCGGGCTTCGAATGGTCGGGTACGCACAAGATCACCAACAAGCGCGAGTGGCCGGACTGGCGCCCGCCGGCGCAGATGATCAAGCGCGAAGCCGCCAAGGGCCGCTATTTGCCGACCTATCTTGCCGGCGGCATGGAGAACCCGCTTGGTGCCCGTGCGCTCTACCTCGGCACCACCGAATACCGCATCCATGGCACCAACCAGCCGTGGACGATCGGCGGCGCGGTGTCGTCGGGCTGCATCCGCATGCGCAACGAGGACGTCGTCGATCTCTATGAGCGGGTCAATGTCGGAACCACGGTCGAGGTGATATAATAGTCCTTGCGAATCACCTGGCCGGCAAAGCAGTCCGCGTTTCGAGGCCAGTTTAGGGATACGGGGGACGGGCCGTATGGGGATGCGGCCGGTCAGGAAGGGCAGCACGGGAAACCGCGCTGCCCTTTCCGTTTTGAGCAGAAATCGAGGGCAAAAGGCCACCCACGCGTCGCGCAACGGGCATAGCGGTTCGCTTTCATGCTGCCCTTTGCCGCATTCTTTTGCTATCTCGGTGGCAAGTTCCACAAAAGAGTTCACCCATGCCTCTGTCCGAAGACAGCCGTTATCTCAAGGGCGGCCCGGTCGCCCAGCGCATCATCGCCGCCGTTGCCGAGGACGCAGCGATCGCCAAAGCCGAGGGTTTTCCGCCCAAGCTGATCTCGATCACCGTCGGCGACACCGATGCGGTGGACGTCTATGTGCGCAACCAGCGCGCCAAGGCTGAGCTCGCCGGCATCGATTTCGAGGAACGGCGCTTTCCCGCCACCATCACAGCAGGCGAGTTGGAAGCTGCGATCCACGGCCTGAATGCCGATCCGCGCGTTACCGGCATCATCATCCAGCGGCCCGTGCCAGCGCATATCCCCATCAAGACGCTGCAAGCGGCGGTGCATCCGCTGAAGGATGTCGAAGGCATGCATCCGGCCTCGATCGGCAACATCGTCTACAACCAGCTCGATCTCGCGCCTTGCACGGCGGCCGCCTCGGTCGAGCTGCTGAAGGAGACCGGCCTCGACCTCAAGGGACTGGAAGTCGTCATCGTCGGCCATTCGGAAATCGTCGGCAAGCCGATCGCCTTCCTGTTGATGAGCGAAGGCGCGACGGTGACGGTCTGCCACCACATGACGCGATCGGTCGCCGCCCATGCAAGGCGCGCCGATGCGCTGTTCGTTGCCGTCGGCAAGCCGCGGCTGATCAAGGCCGACATGGTCAAGCCGGGCGCTGCCGTCATCGACATCGGCATCAATTCCGAAATCGCCCCCGACGGCTCCAGCCGCATCGTCGGCGACGTCGACACTGAAAGCGTGCGCGAGGTCGCCTCCTGGATCACCCCGGTGCCGGGCGGCGTCGGCCCGATCACGGTCGCCATCCTGCTGCGCAACACCATGGTCGCGCTCAGCCGCCAGCGCGCGCTTTATGAGGCGACCTACGGTACGGCCGACAGGCTTGCGGCGGAGTAAGGACAGGGCGACCTATTCCGCAGCGATCAGGCTTTCTTCCAGAACACCTTCCGGCTTCGGCCCACCATAGGCCCAGTCGAGCAGCTTTATCGTGTGCACCACCGGCATCTTCGCGGCGGAAGCGATTTGCGTGATGCAGCCTATGTTGCCGGTGGCGACGATCGAGGCCCCCGTCGCCTCGATGTTTTTCACCTTGCGGTCGCGCAGTTTGGCCGAGATCTCGGGCTGCAGGATGTTGTAGGTGCCGGCAGAGCCGCAGCAGAGATGCCCTTCGCGCGGCTCGCGCACGATGAAGCCGGCCTTGGCCAGCAGTTCTTTCGGCTGGCGGGTGATCTTCTGGCCGTGCTGCATCGAGCAGGCCGAGTGATAGGCAACGACAGTGCCCGGCTTGCGAACCGGTTCGGGCAGGTCGAGGGTCGAGAGATATTCGGTAACGTCCTTGGCCAGTGCCGAGACGCGTGCGGCCTTGTCGGCATAGGCCGGGTCGAGCCGCAGCATGAAACCGTAGTCCTTGATCGTCGTGCCGCAGCCCGAGGCGGTGATGACGATGGCATCGAGCCCGCCCTGGTCGAGGGCGCGTGTCCAGGCGTCGACATTCTGCCTCGCCGAGGCAAGCGCGGCCTGTTCGCGCCCCATATGATGGACCAGCGCACCACAACAGCCTTCGCCCGGCGGCACCAAGACCTCGACGCCGAGCCGCGTCAGCAGCGAAATCGTCGCCTCGTTGATGGCGGGATCGAGCACCGATTGCGCGCAGCCGGTGAGGATGGCGACACGACCTCTTTTGGTCCCCTGCCCGACATGGATGCCCGGCGAGCCTATCGGCGAAGCTGCCGGGATCGACGCCGGCGCAAGCTTGAGCATCGCACTGAGCGGCTTCAGCGCCGGAACCTTGTCGAACAAGCCTATGAACGGCTTGCCCAGCTTCGCCAGCTTGAGCGCGGCGCGAAAGCGCTGGGGATAGGGCAGTACGAAGGCCAGCATGGCGCGGGTCAGGCGGTCGAGCAGTGGCCGCTTGTAGGTCTCCTGGATATGGGCGCGGGCATGGTCGACCAGATGCATGTAGTTGACGCCCGACGGGCAGGTGCTCATGCAGGCAAGGCACGACAGGCAGCGATCGATATGGGTGACGATCTGCTTGTCGGCCGGACGGCCTTTTTCCAGCATGTCCTTGATCAGGTAGATGCGCCCGCGCGGTGAATCGAGCTCGTTGCCGAGTGTCACATAGGTCGGGCACGTCGCGGTGCAGAAGCCGCAATGCACGCATTTGCGCAGGATCTTTTCCGATTCCGCGACATGCGGATCGGCAAGCTGGGCAAGCGAAAAATTGGTCTGCATCGCTGATGTCCTAGGCCATGCGGCCGGGATTGAAGATATTCTTGGGGTCGAATTCCTGTTTCAGGCGGACCGATAGTGCAGCAAGAGCGGGCGGCTGCGGCTCGAACACCGGTAGAGCGGCGCGATGCGAGGGTGCGGCGCGCACCAGCGTCGCATGGCCGCCGCCATGTTTCCTCAACAGCCCGCGCAGCAGAGCGGCTTCCGGATCGCCCTGTTCCATGCGCAGCCAAACCAGTCCGCCCTGCCAGTCATAAAAGGCGCTGACGGCGGCCTGCATGCGCAGCGTCAGGACCATCTGGTGGCTCTGAGAAGGCGTCATCGAGATGCGCCAGACCGGCTTCTCGCTGCCGTCGGCGAAAGGCCTGCAATCGCGAACGTCGCGCCAGATCAGCCGTGAAACCTCGCCGCCAATCTCCTCCAGCGGGCCGGCATTGCCGAGCAGCGTTTTCAGCGCGGCGATGCGGTAGGCGACCGACGGGCCGAAACCCTCGACGCGCAGCAGCGTGGCAGCCTCGCTGCCGAGACTGCCGCTGGCGACGCGCGCGGCGATCCGCTCCGGCAGGTGGGCGGCACTCGACACTTCAGCACTCGAGCCAAGCGCCAGGGCCATGGCGGCGGCCGCGGCATCGTCGAGCAGGCTACGGATGGCGAGCGTGACTTCGGTCTCGGCTGCCGGCAGCACCTTGAAGGTGACGTCGGTGAAGACGGCCAGCGTGCCCCAGCTGTTGGCCATCAGCTTCGACATGTCATAGCCGGTGACGTTCTTGACCACGCGACCGCCCGACTTGAAGGCCTCGCCACGACCGGACACCACATTGATGCCCAGGACATGGTCGCGCGCGGCCCCCGCCTTGAGCCGGCGCGGACCGGAGAGGTTAGCGCCGAGCACACCGCCGATCGTACCTTTGCCCGGTTCGCCACCAAGCAGCGGGCCGTAATCCATCGGCTCGAAAGCGAGCTGCTGGCCGTTTTCCGCCAGCAGTTTTTCGATCTCGGCCAACGGTGTGCCTGCCTTGGCCGACAGCACCAGTTCAGCCGGTTCATAGAGCGTGACGTCAGATAATTTCGACAGGTCGAGCGTGTGTTCGGTTTGCAGCGGCCGGCCGATGCCACGCTTGGAGCCATGGCCAAGGAGTTCGAGCGGCGCCTCTTCCGCCACGGCCCAGGCTATGGTGGAGAGGACTTCGGATGGGGTGGTCGGGGTGAAGGTGGTCATGAAGAGACCGCGCCAGATGCGAGTTCGGATATGCCGAGTTCCCTGGCGCCCCCCTCTGTCCTGCCGGACATCTCCCCCTCAAGGGGGGAGATCAGATGTCGCATATGGCTTCGCCAATCTTCAATGATGACGGAAGGGCGAGGCGCGCAAGCTGCCAATCTCCCCCCTTGAGGGGGAGATGTCCGGCAGGACAGAGGGGGGTGTTCACGCGCCGTCATCACCCTCAAAACCTCGGAATGTCCGGAAACGCCACCTGCCCGCGGTGCACATGCATCCGCCCAAGCTCGGCGCATCGCCGCAGCTGCGGAAATACTTTTCCC
Organism: Mesorhizobium sp. M7A.F.Ca.CA.003.01.2.1; assembly: GCF_003998945.1. Lineage (NCBI taxonomy): Bacteria > Pseudomonadati > Pseudomonadota > Alphaproteobacteria > Hyphomicrobiales > Phyllobacteriaceae > Mesorhizobium > Mesorhizobium sp. M7A.F.Ca.CA.003.01.2.1. The sequence goes on from NZ_RZRA01000278.1 coordinate 6,008, forward strand.
GGGTTGAGCAGATGG
>NZ_RZRA01000279.1:0-6020 GCF_003998945.1 Mesorhizobium sp. M7A.F.Ca.CA.003.01.2.1
GTGTCGGCTTCCAGATCCATCTCTATTTCCAGCTTTTCGATGTCGCCGCCATTCTTGCCTACACGCTGGCTTTCGTGGCGGTGATGCTTGTCATTGAACTTCTCCTGGTGCAGCCCGTTGAACGACATGCAACCCGTTGGCGCCGTCGTCCCGCTTAAGGTCGACATCGCCGAAAAGACCTTCAGGTCCGCGCGAGGCGTCTCGATCACGGCGCTTCAGGACCTTTCCTTCGAGGTCCGGCAAGGCGAATTCGCCTGCTTGCTTGGACCGTCGGGCTGCGGCAAGACCACGACGCTGCGTATCCTGCTTGGCTTGGACAAAGACTTTTCCGGCTCCTTCCAGTTGCCGCAAGGAGGTTCGAACCGCATCGCCGCCGTATTCCAGGAACCGACCCTGCTGCCGTGGCGAACGGTGGAGCAGAATGTCAGGCTGGCGTTGCCGAAAAGCTTGAGGGCGAAAAATCTCGACGGGCTGTTCGACACGCTCGGCCTCGCGGCCATGCGCTCGCTCTATCCTGCCGAACTGTCGCTCGGCCTTGCGCGCAGGGCAGCACTTGCCAGGGCTTTCGCCACGGAGCCGGCGGTGCTTTTCCTGGACGAACCCTTTGTCTCGCTCGACGAACAGACCGCCGAGCGGCTTCGGCATCTGCTTTTGACCGTGTGGTCGGCACGGCCCACGACCGCCTTGATGGTGACCCACAATCTACGCGAGGCACTGATGCTCTCGGACCGCATCATCGTGCTCGCGCCGCGGCCAACCCATGTGCTCGGCGTGTTCGACGTACGGTTGCCACGGCAACATCGCAATTCGCAGGTGATGAGCGACCTTCTGCGGTCGTTCCATCATAGATTTCCGGACGTCACCTGATCGCCTGCAGGTGAAATGCATATCGGAGGCCTTCATGTCGATCGATCGGCTAAGACGCAGGCTTGTGAGTGGCTTCGCCTGTACCGCCGCCAGCGCCGCCTTGATGCCGTGCTGCCTCGGACGAGCCGCGGCTGGCAACCTGGGATTCTCGCTCAGGCAGATCGCCGACGGCGTCTTCGCCTTCCAGGGCACGGATGAATTGATGACCGCCGCCAACGACGGTGCGATCTGCAATCTGGGCGCCGTCATCGGTACCGATGCGGTTGCCGTCATCGACAGCGGTGGCAGCCTGATCGAGGCGCACGCCTTTCTCGCCGCGATCGGAAAGGTAACCGCAAAGCCGGTTCGCTTCCTGGTCAACACCCACATGCACCCCGACCACATCTTCGGCAATGCGGCATTCCGGGAGATCGGCGCGACCATCGTCGGTCACCGCAATCTGCCGCGCGCCCTCGACGCGCGTGGCGCGTTCTATCTGCACAACTATCGCGAACAGCTTGGCGAGGCGCTGATGGAGGGGGTCGAGATCGTGTCGCCGACCAGGCTGGTCGACGATCACCTGCAACTCGACCTCGGCGGGCGCACGATCGAACTGCGGGCATGGAAGGCGGCGCACACCGACAACGACCTGACCGTATTCGATACCACGACCAGAACGCTCTTTGCCGGCGATCTGGTGTTCATGGGCTCCTTGCCGACGCTCGACGGATCACTGCTTGGATGGCTCCGCCAGATGGATGCACTCACCGCGATCGACGCCGCGCGCGTCGTTCCAGGTCATGGTCCTGTAACGGCCGACTGGCCACAGGCACTGGCGGGGGGGCGACGCTATTTCGAGGTTCTGGCGCGCGATATCCGCAAGGCGATCGCCGACGGAACGCCGCTGCGCGAAGCAGTCAAAACCGCAAGCGGAAGCGAACGGGACAATTGGCACCTGTTCGACGATTACAACGAGCGCAACGCAACGGCCGCATTTGCCGAACTCGAATGGGAATAGACGACGCCGACATGCGCCAGGCGGCCGTAAAGCACGGCGATTTGCCAAGGCGTCGCCAAAGGCTTATCCTCAACGCCAGCCTGGGCACCACCTCTCTTGCATTGGTGGAGGCATCGAAATGCAAAATCAAGCTTACTCGAGCCGGCAGCTCGCCTTGCCGCTCGCATCCGTTTTCACCGCGATCATCTTGACCATCGGCACGTTGCTCGGCTCCTCGGGAGCCGCCAACGCACAGCAAACAACCGCGTCCTCGGATAGAATCTGGCATGACTTGAAGGGCGACGTGTTCGGCGATCGGGCAATTCTGGTCGATACCGGCGTCGTCCGGATCGAAGCACCGAAGCGGGCGCAGGATGCCGCCATCGTGCCCGTCGATATCTATCTCGATCCAGCCAAGGCGCCAGACGGCATCAAATCCGTTACCTTGATCATCGATGCGAACCCTGCACCGGTGGCGGCAACGTTCCAGCTCGGCAAGGATGCCGGCGTGACGCATCTGTCGACGCGCGTGCGCGTCAACGACTATTCCTATCTGCGCGCCATCGCTGAGACGCAGGGTGGTCAACTCCATATGGTACAGACCTTCGTCAAGGCGTCAGGTGGCTGCTCCGCCCCTGCGGTCAAGAACCAGGACGAGGCCAACGCGACAATGGGTCAGATGAAGCTGCGCCAGTTCCCGCCCAAAGAGACGATGACCAAGACCGAGGAACTGCAGTTGATGATCCGGCACCCTAACAATTCGGGGCTGCAGCGGGATCCGCTGACCCAATATTTCATACCGGCGCATTTTGTCCAGAAACTGTCGATCTCCCAAGCCGGCCGGCCGATCCTCTCCATGGAAGGTGGAATATCGATTTCGGAAGACCCCAACTTCCGATTCGATTTCACCGTGCACGGCAATGGCGAAATCCAGGTTGAAGCGATCGATACGGACGGCAAAACATTTCGCAATCAGTGGCCGCTCGAGACAGCGGGACTCTGAAGTCTCGATATCTTGCGCTGGACTGCCGGGTGCTTGCCACTTGATCCCGAAAATGGAGCTCGTTCGGGAAGATCACGCCCGGGCAGAGGACGGAGCTCCATCCGGCTTCCGGATGGAGCAGGCTCTAAAAGCAGCGCACGTCGGCTTCCGACTGCGCGCGCTTCAATTCGGTACGGGCTGCCTTCGCCGGTGCGCTTTCGCGAAACAGCGCCGCGCTTTCGCCTGTGGTCAAAGACATGCTCTTGAAAGTCTCGGCTCTCTCATAGTGGTCGTAGGGAAGGATCGAGGCGATGACGTCGATCGAGCAGGAACAGCTTTCCAGCGCCTGACGTGTCTGGCCGTTCGTCTGCATGCAGCCGAGCACGTAGTCGGCGATCGTTGCTGTCGGGTAATCACCCGCGGCGCCCGCCGGGTTTGCGAAGGCCAGCGGCGCGGCAAGGAGCAGCGGCAAAGTCGAAAATCCAACATATCTGATCACGGGAAAACCTCCGGTTAGCCTAGGCGCGATGCGCCCAGTCGGGATCACCGTGGCAGTTGGCAACGTGCAGCAGAGTCAGTCAAGCGCCCATGGCTTCCGTATGCGACCAAAGGAGGAATGCGGGGCTTGTCGACCGTGGTTCCGCATGGCGGCTCCGTGGCCTGCTCCACGCCCCGACTCCAACGATCATCTCATGCTTGGCCCACTATCGATTCCCAATGGAGCACGCGCATGACCATGCCGAGACATCGAAGCGAATACCTCCAAATAAAATCAACGCTTAGGCGAAATGTAAAAATCAAAAAATAACTAAATTTTATGCGCCCCATCGTTATTTCGCGGTCATAAATACTTTATCTAACAAATACCGTCCTGCTTATTTTCTTATATTGCACCGCATCATTTACGATATTGCGGTGCAAAAACACCAGCAGGCTTTTTTGCTTGCCTAGCCTTTTACGATGACATAGCCTCACCCTGTTTCCGGCTTCAAGGGCGTCACCGTCATTAGGGAGCGGCGACAGTCTTTCGTAGGCCAAGGTGAGGTGGGCAGTAACGGTGCCCTCTGCACATCTGGCTTAGGTCGTGACACGCTGCCGGAAATATTTCCCCCCCGTGAATCGCTTGGGCAAGCCCTTGTGGGCTCAGCAAATGATTCATCACTATGAACCTCGGGAGGAATTCGGATGCGTGTACTTACGAAAGCTACCTATATTCTAACCACTGCGGCGTTTCTGTCGCTCGGCGCGGCCTATACGGCGTCGGCTAATGAGGACCTTGCAAAGCTGGCTTCGGATTCGAAGAACTGGGCAATGCAGACGGGTGACTACGCCAACACCCGCTATTCCAAACTCAACCAGATTACTGCGGACAATGTGAAGAACCTGCAGGTCAAGTGGACCTTTTCCACCGGCGTGCTACGAGGCCACGAGGGTGGACCGCTTATCATCGGCGATGTGATGTATGTCCACACGCCTTTCCCGAACAATGTCTTTGCGCTCGATCTCAAGAATGACGGGAAGATCCTTTGGAAGTACGAACCCAAGCAGGATCCCAACGTCATTCCGATCATGTGTTGCGATACGGTCAACCGTGGCGTTGCCTATGGTGACGGCAAGATCATTCTCAATCAGGCCGACACCACAGTCGTCGCCCTCGACGCGAAGACTGGCAAGGTCGTCTGGTCGGTCAAGAACGGCGACCAGACCGATGGCGGCAAAGGCGAATCTGGTACGGCTGCCCCCGTCGTCGTCAAGGACAAGGTGCTCATCGGCGTCTCCGGCGCCGAATTCGGCGTTCGCGGCTGGCTGGCCGCCTACAATCTGAAAGATGGCAAACTCGCCTGGAAAGCCTATTCGGAAGGTCCGGACGCAGACACCCTGATCGATCCCGAGAAGACCACGCAACTCGGCAAGCCGGTTGGCAAGGATTCCGGCACGAACACCTGGGAAGGCGAGCAGTGGAAGACCGGCGGCGGCACGACATGGGGATGGTATTCCTATGATCCCAAGCTGAACCTGGTCTATTATGGCACCGGCAATCCCTCGACGTGGAACCCGGTCCAACGCCCCGGCGACAATCGCTGGTCGATGACGATCATGGCCCGCGATGCGGATACTGGTGTTGCCAAATGGCTCTACCAGATGACCCCGCATGACGAATGGGACTATGACGGCATCAACGAGATGATCCTCGTCGATGGCATGGAGGTCAACGGCGCCAAGCACGACGTGCTGGTGCATTTCGATCGCAATGGTTTTGCCTACACCATGGATCGCGCCACCGGCGACCTTCTCGTCGCCAAGAAATACGATCCGGCCGTGAACTGGGCGACCGAAGTCGTCATGGACCCCAAGAGCGAACAGTATGGTCGCCCGCAGGTCGTGGCGAAATATTCGACCCAGCAGAACGGCGAAGACACCAACTCGACGGGCATCTGCCCGGCGGCGCTTGGAACGAAGGACCAGCAGCCGGCGGCCTATTCGCCGAAGACCGGGCTGTTCTATGTCCCCACCAACCATGTCTGCATGGACTATGAGCCTTACAAGGTGAGCTACACCGCCGGTCAGCCTTATGTTGGCGCCACCGTGTCGATGTATCCCGCACCTGGCGGCGACGGCAACATGGGCAACTTCATTGCCTGGGATGCGGCCAAGGGCGAGATCGTCTGGTCGAAGCCCGAGCAGTTCTCGGTGTGGTCGGGCGCGTTGGCGACAGATGGCGACGTCGTCTTCTACGGTACACTCGAAGGCTACATCAAGGCGGTCGATAAGGACGGCAAGGAACTCTACAAGTTCAAGACCCCGTCCGGCATCATCGGCAACATCACGACCTACGAGCAGGGCGGCAAGCAGTATATCGCCGTTCTGTCGGGCGTCGGTGGATGGGCTGGTATCGGCCTGGCAGGCGGCCTGCTTTCGCCTGACAACGCCGCTGCCTGGCATGGCGCCGTCGATCAGGGCCGCGCGCAAGGCGACCAAGCCGCTGTCGTTGGTACAGCTGGCCTGGGTGCCGTCGGCGGCTACGCGGCACTTGCCGACTACACGACGCTGGGCGGTCAGCTCACCGTCTTCGGTCTCCCGGATTGATGCGCTGGGAACCTTGAGCATGCCTCAGGTCTTGTGAGACCAAAGGCTTGAAGAACGAGAGCCCGGACATCCGGAAGCCATGGCCGGGCTCTCGATTCGGTTACGCAC
>NZ_RZRA01000027.1:0-14220 GCF_003998945.1 Mesorhizobium sp. M7A.F.Ca.CA.003.01.2.1
GTCGATCGCTCAGAACATTTCGCTGCCCAATCTGCCCGCGCATGCGCGCCGCTCCCTGGTGTCCTCAAGCGCCGAGACCTCCACCGCCGAGAAGCAGAAGAAAGACCTCGGCATCAAGGCGCCTTCGGTGCAGACGCGCACCGGCACGCTGTCGGGCGGCAATCAGCAGAAGGTCGTGCTCGGCAAGTGGCTGGCCATGAACCCCAATGTGATGATCCTCGACGAGCCGACGCGCGGCATCGACATCGGCGCCAAGGCGGAAATCTACGGCCTGATGCGCGCATTGGCCGATGCCGGCGTCGCCGTGCTGATGATCTCGTCGGACATGGAAGAGGTGATCGGCGTGTCCGACCGCATCGCCGTCATGCATGAGGGCCAAATCTCCGGCATTCTCGACAAGGACCGGTTCAGCCAGGAAAACGTGCTGCTGCTGGCGGTGGGCAAGCAGCCGAAGTAGTTTTGCCGGGGTCTCGCGCAAGCGCGATCTGCTCAGGCATTGGGGAGAAGACGATGAGCAAGAAAGATCTCGGCCTGCTGATCCTGATCCTGGTGGTCGGGGCGATCGTTGCGATCATCAATCCGCGCTTCCTGCTGCCGATCAACCTCGCCAACACCTCGAACCTGATCGGTCTGTTCGGCATCCTGTCGATCGGCCAGGCCTTCGTCATCATCACCGGCGGCATCGAATTGTCGGTCGGCTCGGTGGTCGCGCTGCTTGGAACGCTGTTCATCGACTTCATCGCCGTGCGCGAGGTGGGCTGGCCGCTGGCCTTCGTGCTGATCCTGTTCCTCGGCGCCATCATAGGCCTGGTGCATGGCTGGCTGATCACAAGGCTCAAGCTGCAGCCTTTCGTCGTCACTTTGTGCGGCCTGTTGATCTACCGCGGTGTCGCCCGCTTCTACACCGCCGACGGCACGGCGGGTTTTGCGTTCGGCCAGAATTTTCCCGAGCTCGAATTCCTGACGGCCGGACGCTCCTATGGCGTGCCGAACAGTTTCATCGCGCTGATCGTTATTTCGATCGTCATGTGGGTGGTGCTGCATCGCTCGGTGTTCGGCCGCTATCTCTACGCCATCGGCAAGAACGAGGAGGCGGCGAAATATTCGGGCATCCGCACCGGCCGTGTCGTCATCGCCGCCTATGTCATCTGCGGTGTGCTGACGGCGCTGTCGGCGATCTATTTCGCCATGTACACGCGCTCGATCTCGCCGGCCAGCCACGGCCAGTTCTACGAACTCTACGCCATCGCCGCCGCCGTGCTCGGCGGCTTCTCGCTGCGCGGCGGCGAAGGCTCGCTGATCGGCGTCATCCTCGGCACGGTGCTGCTGCAGGAGCTGCAGAATCTCGTCAACCTGCTCGGCATCCCGTCCTCGCTCAACTTCGCGGTGATGGGCGGCGTCATCCTCATCGGCGTGCTGGTCGACCAGCAATGGGGCGTGTTCCGGGAACGGCGGCTGATGGTCGACGCCACCCGCAAGGGCGTGGCGGGCCAGGCTGCGGAATAGCTAGCCTAGATCAGGCCCGACATGTCGGAAAAGGCCATCGCCTTGCGCAGCACCTCGGCGAAGCGTTCGCCGGCGGCTTCGCGCGGGCCGCTGTTGTCGATCGAGGTGACGCCGGGCCCGGACAGAGTGACATTGGCGCTGCGTGCCAGCCGCGCCAGCACTTCGCCGCGGGACTCCCGGCCGCGCATCGCCAGACGCTCGGCCAGCACTTCAGGCGAGGCAGTGATCTCGACGACGGCCAGGTTGGCATAGCGTTCGCGCAAGGAGGGGATGATCGCGCGCGACACATTGGCGACAGCGACACGGCCATTGGCGACAGACCAGTCGACATCGGCGGGGATGCCGTAGCGCAAGCCGTGTGCTTCCCAGGAAATGGCGAAGGCGCCATCGGCTTCGGCTTCGGCGAAGGCAGCGTCGGCCAGCGTGTCGTGATCCTCGCTTGCGGCATCGCTCGGCCTGGTGATGACCCGGCGGACGAACTCCAGCCGCGTTTCGTCGGCAAAATGGTTGCGGGCGTAGCCGATCACCGTGTCCTTGCCGGCGCCGCTTGGGCCGACGACGGCGACGAAAACGCCATCGCGGATCGGAAACGTCTCGGCCGAAAGTTCCCGCTCGATCAGTGCCGACACCATCATGCCACCCGGCGTCCCTGCCGCCACACGGTGCGCACGACCGGAACATGGTCGTCGACGCGCACCCGCACCAGATCGGCGCGGCGGCCCTGCTCGATGACGCCGCGGTCGGTCAGTCCAACCGCATCGGCCGGGTTTTTCGAGACCATGGCGACGGCCTGCGGCAGGGAAATGCCTTCGACGACATCGCCGAGGAAGAACGCCGACTGGATCAGGCTGAAGGGAATGTAGTCGGACGACAAGATGTCGAGCAGGCCGTCGCTGGCCAGCGTACGGGCCGAGACATTGCCCGAATGCGAGGCGCCGCGCATGACGTTTGGCGCGCCCATCAGCACACCCATCCCGGCCTCTTTCGAGGCCCTTGCGGCCTCTTCCGTGGTCGGGAATTCGGCAACCCGCACGCCCTGCTCGATCGCTTCGTCGACATGGCCCGATGTGGCGTCGTCGTGGCTGGCCAGCACGATGCCGCGCTCCTGGCAGGCGGCGGCGATCACCGCCCGGTTCGGCGCCGAATTGCGCGCCGATTCGGCCATCCGTTTTTCGCAGAACACCTTGAAGTCGCGATCGGTCAGCTTCAGCTTGCGCTGGTAATAGTAGGCATAGGTTTCGAGATTGACGAACTGGCGCTGGCCTGGCGCATGATCCATCAGCGATGCCAGCTTAACCCGCTCGTCGCCGTCGAAATTGGCGAAAGCCCTGAGGCAGTCGGGTGCCGAAACCTCGCAGCGCAGGTGGATGAAATGGTCGGCGCGCAGACGGTCCTGCTTCACACTGTCCTCGATCGCGTCGGCCAGCTTGCGGATGTCGGCCGATGTCAGGTCGGCGTCTTCGTCCATGCCGACGCGCAAGGCGTCCAGCACGGTGGTGATGCCGGCGGTTGCCACCTGCGCGTCATGGGCGAGCACGGCGGCGATCGGATTCCAGCGCACCTTGGGCCGCGGCGCGTAATGGCCTTCGAGATGGTCGGTGTGCAACTCGACCAGCCCGGGAATAATATAGTCGCCGCCCATATCCTCGCCGATGCGGCCAGAGCCAAGGCTTGCGCCGGCTTCGATGCCGGCGATAAAGCCGTCGCGCAGCACCAGCGAACCTTCGACGATCTCGTCGGCAAGCACGATGCGGGCATTGTGGAGAACAGTCTCGGCGGTCATTTCAGGCAGTCCTTCAGGCGGTTTTTCTGGCCGGGCGGCGCCCGAGCGCGTGATGCGAGAGCACCATGAACGGCGCACCCGGTTCGGTTTCGACAAACAAGGTCAGCGCATCCACCAGCACCTTCTGTTGCAGCACTTCCGCGAACAGGCTGTCGATCGCTGCGCGCAAACGCGGGCTCTCCTGTGACCCCGCCCGGCCGGAGAGCGTCATGTGGAAGCGAAAGGTTTCGAAGACATAGGGGTAGCCCCATTGGCAGAGATTGCGGAACTCGGCCGGCTTCAGCGAATCCGGGCTGCGCCGCTCGATTTCCGCCTCGCTCAGCGGTGCGCGAAACCGGTCGAAGTCGCGCACCACGTCATCGGCGAACCGGTTGAGCGCAGGCACTGGCCCTTCCGGCACCAGTGCGAAGAAGCCGTCGATCTGGCTGACCACGAGACGGGGAATGGTCACCACCGGCGTCACCTCGGCAAAAAGGTCGAGTGCGGCGCGCAGCGAGACTTCCGTCTCGTTGGCAGCCAGGCGGAACGGTGCTTTCAGCGTCGCATGGAAACCATAGCGGCGCGCCGAAGCGGTGTGGAAAGCCACTTCCGCCGCCGACAGGTCGGCCACCGCTTCGACCGGCCTCGTGGCGGCGCCAAACGGGTCGCGGCCCAGCCAGTCGGCGGCGATCCGCGCCAGTGGCTCGTCCTGCCGGGGAGTGAAATAGAGGGCGTAGCGCATGGAAAGTCCTTGTCAGCTTCGCTGCCATAGGTGATTTCCATGACGAATTGACGAAGCCTTGCTGGCTTTCAGGTAACAAAACGCTGCGGCGGGGTCATTAGCCGACGATTTTTTCGTGCTGGACCAGGGGGCGAGTGCTCACGCAGCGACCGATCAGGCCTTCATCAGCCATTCATGCTCGGGCGCATTGTGGAACTTCCACGTCCGCTTCGGTCCTGCCATGACGTTGAGATAATAGAGGTCGTAGCCATGGCAGGCGGCGCAGGGGTGATAACCCCTGGGTACCAGCACGACATCGCCATCCTCGATCGCCATTGCTTCGTCGAGCGCGCGATGGCCGTTCTTGTCGGCGTCGGTGTAGACGCGCTGGAAGGCAAAGCCCTGCGGCGGGTTGAGGCGGTGATAGTAAGTTTCCTCGAGGTAGGATTCAGCGGGCAGATTGTCCTGGTCGTGCTTGTGCGGCGGATAGCTCGACGTATGCCCCCCGGGCGTGATGACCTCGACCACCAGCAGCGAATCGGCCGGCTTGCCCTCCGGCAGGATGTTGGTGACATAGCGCGTGTTGGTGCCCTTGCCGCGCACCTCCTGGCCGAGATCGTCCGGTCCGATGACGCGAACCGGCAGGCCGCCGCCAAGGCCCGGCGCCGAGCAGACCGCGACTTCCAGTTCGGTGTCCGCGGTCACCGACCAGTCCGAACCCTCAGGCACGTAGACCGACCACGGCTTGCCCTCGAAGGGCGACATGCGCTCGCCGAGCAGGCCGAGCTCCTTGCCGCCGGCTGAAGCCTTGCCCTTGCCGGTGACGAACACCAGGCAGACTTCGCGATCCTCCGTCTTGCCGAAGGCGCTCTCGCCCGGCTTCAGCCGATGCAGGTCGAAACCGACATAGGTCCAGCCCGCGCTTTTCGGCGTCACATGGGCGACGCGACCGTGGCCCTTGTCGGCTTTGACGAGCAGCTTCGACATTTTTGTCTCTCCTATCGAAATCTTCGAGATCGGCCGAAGCCTCTCTAACTTCGTCATCCTAGGGCCTAGCAGGAGCGAAGCTCCGTCGCGGAGACCCTCGGATGACGAAGTTAGAAGCACTGGAAGCTAACCGCCGACGCATGCGATCAGTCACTCCTTCGGCTCGGGCCCGACCGGAGGCCTCGCCTCGTCAGCAGGCTTGTAGAGATAAAAAAACTGCCAGACGGCGTAGCCGGCGAAGCCGAGCGCGATCATGCCCCAGAACGGCGTGCCGGTGGCGAACTCGATGATCGACCAGATGACGCAGACCGCGACGACGGCGACACGCCGCCACAAAGGCCGGAAGAAGGGGTGTTCGGAATCTTTCATCGGGCCAATCTACAGCAATCGGCCTCGCCGGGAACCCGTCGCACCAGCCATTGGGAAACTAGACATTTGGAAAGCCTTGCGTCTCGACCGTGTATCCGGCCGCCGTCATGACGCGCATCAATTCCTTGTAGCCCACTTGCGCCATCCTGAGCGGCGGGTTCTTCTTCGGGTCCTGCTCGGCCTCGACCACGAACCAGCCCTCATAGCCATGGTCGGCGAAGCGCTGCACGATGGCGCCGAAGTCCAGCGAACCGTCGCCCGGCACGGTGAAGGCGCCGAGCGCCACCGCGTCGAGGAAGGACTGCTTCGTGCGGTCGAGCTTTTCGATCACCCCCATGCGGACGTCCTTCACATGCACATGGCTGATCCGGGTATGGTGGTTGTCGATGGCGCGCAGCACGTCGCCGCCGGCGAATGCCAGATGGCCTGCATCGAGCAGCAGCGGAATGCCGGCTCCGGAATAGCGCATGAAGGCATCGAGTTCCGGCTCGGTCTCGACCACCGCCGCCATATGGTGGTGGTAGGACAGCGGCATGCCTTGTTCGGCGCACCATTCGCCAAATTCGGTCAGGCGCTTCGCATAGGCTTTCATCTCGTCGTCCGACAGCTTCGGCTTGGTCGCCAGCGGCTTCGAGCGGTCGCCCTGGATCGAACGGCCAACCTCGCCATAGACGATGCAAGGCGCGTTCACCGCCTTGAACAGGTCGATCATCGGCTGGATGCGATCCTTGTTGTCGGCCATCTCCCCATCGACCAGCGTGCCCGAGAACCAGCCGCCGCACAGCGTGACGTCGGCGGCCTTCAGGATCGGCAGCATGATTTCGGGGTCATTGGGAAAACGCCGGCCCATCTCCATGCCGGTGAAGCCGGCCGAGCGCGACTGGCGCAGACATTCTTCCAGCGACACGTCATCGCTGAGCTCCGCAAGATCGTCGTTCCACCACGCAATGGGGGACATGCCCAGTTTGGCTTTCAAGTCGTCACTCCGGTCCTAAAACAGTTTCTTGCTCGTTGGCGCCGCCCCTCATCTGCCTGCCGGCATCTTCTCCCCGTGTAGAGACGGGGAGAAGGAGGAGCTTCGGCGCCTATATCAATCGCCGATGGTCTGCATCTGCCGCTTTTCATCATACGCCTTGCGCGCCGCGTTGACCTGCGGCCGCACTGACACTTCCGGCACCGCCACATCCCACCAGTGACCGCCGGCATCGGTGGAAACCAGGGGGCCGGTGTCGATGACGAGCACCGTGGTGCGCGTATTCTTCCTGGCTTGTGCCAGCGCGTTTTCCAGCCCGGCGATCGACGGCACTTTCTCGGCAATCGCCCCCATGCTCGCCGCATGCGCGGCGAAGTCGATGTCGGGCAGAACCTCGTGGCGCGAGTCCTTCAGCAGATTGTTGAAGTTGGCGCCGCCGGTCGCCATCTGCAGCCGGTTGATGCAGCCGTAACCGCGGTTGTCGAGCAGCACGATGGTCAGCTTGAGGCCGAGCATCACCGAGGTGGCGATCTCCGAATTCATCATCAGGTAGGAGCCGTCGCCGATCATGACGACGATCTCCTCGCCGGGCTTCGCCATCTTGGCGCCGAGCCCGCCGGCAATCTCATAGCCCATGGTCGAGAAGCCGTATTCGCCATGGTACGAGCCGGGCGCGCCCGCCTGCCAAAGCTTGTGCAATTCGCCCGGCAACCCGCCGGAGGCATTCAGCAGCGTCACACCGGAGCCCATGGCGCGCTGCACCGCGCCGATCACCTGCGCATCGGACGGATAGGCGGCATTGGTCGACGCCGTCACCTTGGCCGCCTCGACCGCCCAGGCCTTCTTGCCGGACGACGCATTGTCGGTCCAGCTTGCCGGCGCCTTCCAGTCCTTCAGCGCAGCACCGAGTTCCGCCAGGCCCTCGGCCGCATCGGCCACCAGCGGCAGGGCGCGGTGCTTGCCGGCATCGAAGGGCTGCACGTTGAGTCCGATGATGGTCTTGCCCGAATTCTTGAACAGCGCCCACGAACCGGTGGTGAAATCCTGCAGGCGCGTGCCGATGGCCAGCACGACATCGGCTTCCTCAGCCAGCCGGTTGGCGGCAGAAGTGCCGGTGACGCCGACCGCCGCCATGTTGAGCGGGTGGTTGTCCGGCAGCGAGGATTTGCCGCCTTGCGTCTCACAGACCGGGATGCCGCCGCTCTCGGCGAATTTCGCCAGTTCGTCCGACGCCTGCGAATAGAGGACGCCACCGCCGGCGATCACCAACGGCTTTTTTGCACCCTTGAGCGCGGCGACCGCGGCCGCCAGTTCCTGGCGATCCGGGCGCGGCCGGCGCTGGTGCCAGACCCGCTCCGCGAAAAAACTCTCGGGATAGTCATAGGCCTCGGCCTGGACGTCCTGGCAGAGCGACAGCGTCACCGGGCCGCATTCGGCCGGATCGGTCAGCACGGCCATGGCACGGCTCAGCGCAGGAATGATCTGCTCCGGCCGGGTGATGCGGTCGAAATAGCGCGAAACCGGACGGAAGCAGTCGTTGACCGTCGCCGTGCCGTCGGAAAAATCCTCGGCCTGCTGCAGCACCGGGTCGGGGATGCGGTTGGCGAAGACATCGCCTGGCAAAAACAGGACGGGCAACCTGTTTACATGGGCGAGCGCCGCCGCCGTCACCATGTTGAGCGCGCCGGGGCCGATCGAAGAGGTCGCGGCCATGAAGCGGCGGCGGAAATTGGCCTTGGCGTAGGCGATTGCCGCATGCGCCATCGCCTGTTCGTTGTGGGCGCGAAAGGTCGGCAGTTCGTCGCGCACCTGATAGAGCGCCTCGCCGATGCCGGCGACATTGCCGTGGCCGAAGATCGCCCAGACGCCGCCGAAGATCGGGACTTTGCTACCGTCGATCTCAGTCATCTGGCGCGACAGGAAGCGGGTCAGCGCCTGCGCCATCGTCAGGCGGATTGTCTTGCTCATGGTGTTTTCCTCCGCAGTCCTATTCCGCGCCTTCTTATGCCGCCTTGCGGCCGCGCGCGGCAAGCCACGCATCCGTCAACTGTTCGAAGCGCTGCGCCATGTCGGCGATCGCCTCGTCATCCGACATCCTGCCGGCCAGCCATTGTTCGGCCGCATGGACGAAGATGGTGCGGCCGACGGCAAAACCCTTGACGATGGGTGCCTTGGCGGTGGCGGCGAACGCCGCTTCCAGCTCGTCCTGCGGCGCTTCCAGGCCCAGCAGCACGACGCCGCGGCACCAGGGGTCGTGCTTCAGGATCACGGCCTCGATCTTCGCCCAGGCGCCGCTCGACGCCTGCGGCTCGAGCTTCCACCAGTCCGGCTTGATGCCGAGCGCATAGAGTTCCTCCAGCGCGCGCGGGATCGTCGTGTCGTCGAGCTTGCCATGCTTGCCGGCAATGATCTCGATGAGAAGTTCCCTGCCGACCTTCCGCGCCGCTTCGAACAGCGCGCGCAACTTCTGCTGCTGTTCGTCCTTGAGCGCCGCCGGATCGTCGGGATGATAGAAGCACAGGCATTTGATGCAATGGTCGACCGGCCACTCGGTGAGCTGCGAGCCGATGTCCTGCGAGAATTCGAAGCGCAGCGGCCGCGAACCCGGCAGCTCCACCGGCCGCCCGAGCCAGGCGAAGGAATGCCTGGCGAATTCGAACATCGCCTTGCGGCCGTGTTTCTCGTCGATCAGCATGCCGTAGCCGTCGCGGCCGGCGGCAACCTTCGCCGCCGCCTTGACCGCCAGCACCTTGAAATCCTGGATGCGTGCGGGATCGGCACCGGCCTTCGCCGCCACATCCTCGAGCTGCACGCGGTGGTCGCAGGCGAGCGCCATCATCGAGGGAATGTCGCGCCGGCGCGTCGTTGCCCAATGGATGTGGTTGATCGCCTCGTCCTTGCGCAACGCTAGATGCCTGCTGCCGTTCTTGAGGAAGAACCGCAGCTCCTCGAAGGTCGGATATTCCGGCGCGCAGAGCAGCCGCGACACGGCGAAGGCGCCGCAGGCATTGGCCCAGGTCGCCGCCGTCGCATGGTCTTCGCCGCCCAGCCAGCCGCGCAGAAAGCCCGACATGAAGGCGTCGCCGGCGCCGAGCACATTGTAGATCTCAATCGGAAACCCCTTGCCGACGACGCCGTCCTCGAGATCGTCGCTGATCGGTCCGTCATAGACGATGCAGCCCATCGCGCCGCGCTTCAGGACGATGGTGGCGGACGACAGCGAGCGGATCGTCTTCAAGGCGCTCAGGCAATCATCGGCGCCCGACGCGATCATGATCTCTTCCTCGGTGCCGACGATGAGGTCGCAGTCGGGCAGCACCGTCTTCAGCTGCGCCGAGACCCGGTCCGATTTTACATAGCGCTCGAACCCTTCGGCATGGCCGGCGAGACCCCACAGGTTCGGCCGGTAGTCGATGTCGAACACCACCTTGCCGCCCTTGGCCTTCATGATGCGGATCGCCTTGCGCTGCGCGGCATCGCTGTTAGGCCTGGAAAAATGCGTGCCGGTGACGACGATCGAGCGCGCCGAGGCGATGAAGGCCTCATCGATGTCTTCCGGCGCCAGCGCCATGTCGGCGCAGTCCGAGCGATAGAAGATCATCGGCGAGACGCCTTCGTCCTCGACCGACAGCAGCACCAGTGCGGTTAGCCGCTCCTTGTCGGTCTTGAGCCCGTCGACATTGACGCCTTCACGCGTCAGCTGCTCGCGGATGAAGCGGCCCATCTGCTCGTCGCCGACGCGGGTGAGCAGCGCCGAGCGCAGGCCGAGCCTGGCGGTGCCGACCGAGATGTTGGCCGGGCAGCCGCCGACCGACTTGGCGAAGGAGGTGATGTCCTCCAGCCGCGAGCCGATCTGCTGGCCGTAAAGGTCGACGGAAGCGCGACCGATGGTGATGACGTCGAGCGGCGCGTATTCAGCGTCCACGGCTTCGCTCATTGGAACCTCCCGTCGGCCTTGTTGTGTTGGGGTACACGCGCGAGCGGCAGCGTGGCGCCGGGAATATGAAATAATAATTCCAATCCATAGTCAATATGGAATGAGCATTCCTTCGGTGAAAAGTACCTTTTCGGCGGTGGATCAGGCCTTGCGCTTCCTGCCCGTGTCGCGCCGCTTCTCGCCGACGCCGACGGTCAGTGCCATGGCCAGCGCCATTGTCGCCGACAGTGAGCGGAAGCCGGCGAAATCGGCCTCGGCAACCTCGAACCAGACCTTGGCGAACTGGGCGAGCGGCGAAAACGAGCTGTCGGTGATGGCGACGATCGGCACGCCCTGTTCCGAAATGCTGCGCGCCTCCTCGATCGTGGCGGGCGCGTAGGGCGAGAAGGAGATGGCGATGACGGCATCCGCCGGCGTGGCGAAGCCGATCATCTCGGCATTCAGCCCGGCCGCCGATTCGATCAGCTGGTTGCGGATCTTCAGCTTGCCCAGTGCATAGGCGATGTAGGACGCCACCGGATAGGAGCGCCGCTTGGCCAGCACATAGATGGTTTCCGCCTTTGCCAGCAGGGAAATAGCGTCTTCCAGATGCGCTTCGTCCAGCGTGCGCGAGATGTCGTTGAGCGAGGTTGAGGCGGCGGCGACGAAGCCGTCGAAGATCGCCCGGTGGCCGGCGCCTCCCTCAGCCTTGACGCGCAGCGCCTGCAGCCTTTCGTCATAGGATGAGTTGCGCTCGCGCAGCCGCTCGCGAAACACCTGCTGCAGGCTGGTGAAACCATCGAAGCCAAGCTGCTGGGCAAATCGGATCAGGGTCGAAGGCTGCACGCCCGCCGAAGCGGCGATGCTGGCGGCGGTGCCGAAGGCGATATCGTCGGGATTGTCGAGCGCATGGGCAGCGATCTGGGCGATGCGTTTCGGCAGGCTTTCGCGTCGCTCCAGGATGGTGGTGCGCAGCGTCTCGAAATCGCGAGGTACCCGTTCGTCCATCGTCGCTCTGTCCAGGCTCATGCGTGAAGCGTCCTCTGTGCCTCATCATAGCGAGCCTGCGCAAGAACACCATAAAAAATGAGGCAGACATTCCATTTCAGGAGAAAATGGACTAATTCATCCACGCAGCGCTTCAAGCAGTGGAGAAACGGAAAATGGTCGGCGTCGGTCTCATCGGTACGGGTTTCATGGGCAAGTGTCACGCCATCGCATGGAGTGCCGTCAGCGCTGTCTTTCCCGACGTGGCCAAGCCACGGCTGGTCCATCTCGGCGAGGTCAATGAAGAGCTTGCCCGGCGCAAGGCGGGCGAGTTCGGTTTCGCCAAGGCGTCGGGCGACTGGCGCGCCGTCGTCAACGATCCCGAAGTCGACATCGTCTCGCTGACCACGCCCAACCAGTTCCACCCGGAAATGGCCGTCGCCATCCTCGAAGCAGGCAAGCATCTGTGGTGCGAAAAGCCGATGGCGCCGAGCTTTGCCGAGGCCGAGGCGATGGCGGCCGCGGCGAAAAAGTCCGGCAAGGTCGCGGCCCTCGGCTACAACTACATCCAGAGCCCGGCCATCCGCCATATCGGCGCGCTGCTGGAAGAGAAGATCATCGGCGAGGTCAACCATCTGCGCATCGAGATGGACGAGGACTTCATGGCCGACCCCGAAGCGCTGTTCTTCTGGAAGCACGAAGCAGCTTCCGGCTATGGCGCGCTCGACGATTTCGCCGTGCATCCGCTGTCTCTGGTCTCGGCCCTGTTCGGCCGCGTCGCCAGTGTCATCTGCGACATGGCTAAACCCTATGCCGATCGCAAGCTGGCCAGCGGCGGTCGTCGCGCGGTGGAGACCTACGACATCGCCAGCGTGCTGATGCATCTGGAAAACGGCATTGCCGGCACGCTGCTGGTCAACCGCTCAGCCTGGGGCCGCAAGGGCCGCATCGCCGTCCAGATCTTCGGCTCTAAAGGGTCGATCCTGTTCGACCAGGAACGATCGAACGAATTCCAGCTCTATCTCACATCAGACCGGCCGACCGAACAGGGCTACCGCACCATCCTGGTGGCGCCGCACCACAAGCCCTATGACCTCTTCGTGCCGGCGCCGGGCCATGGCCTCGGCTTCAACGATCTCAAGATCATCGAGTGCCACGAATTGCTGACGCGGCTTGAAGGCAAGCCGGCGCGGCTCATCGAGTTTGCCGAAGGGCTGGAGATCGAGCGCACGGTGCACGCGATGGCGCGCTCGTTCGAGGAAAAGCGCTGGGTGGACGTACGGTGATATAAGCCCGCTCAGACGGCCGTGGCAGCGACGTTCGTCTCCCATCCATTCACCCAGACCTGCCGCAAGCGGTCGCCTTCGCCCTTGAAGCGTAACCCGGTCGCCTGGCAATCCGCGATCCGGTCGCTGCGGAAATTGCGGATCGCCTGGCGCAGCTCGCACCAGGCGACGATGTTGGCGGTTTCGGCGTAGTAGATCAGCGCGATCGGGCGGATGAGGCGCTCGGAGGCGCGGCCCATTTCGTCTCGATAGGAGAGGTCGAGCTTCTCCTCGTCGCGGATGGCGCGTCGCACCAGCGCAAGGTCGATCGCGCCGGTCGAAGGCGCGGCGAACCCCCACGCGTGCAGCGCATTGGCGTCGAATACCTGGCGCAAGGGCGGCGGCACCGCGCCGGCGATCTTGGCGCTGACGCGCTTGGCCGCCTGCTTGAGCTCGCTGTCGCCGGTGCGCTCCAGCAGCGCCAGCGACAGGACGATCGCCTCCATCTCCTCGATCGAGAACATCAGCGGCGGCAGGTCGAAGCCGGGACGCAGGATGTAGCCGATGCCGCGCCCGCCCTCGATCGGCACGCGCATCGCCTGCAGGGCGGCAATGTCGCGATAGATCGAGCGCACCGTCACCTCCAGCCGCTCGGCGATCGTCGCTGCCGTCACCGGCTGCCGCGCCAGCCGCACGATCTGGATGATCTCGAACAGGCGCGACGCCTTGCGCATTTTTCTCGCCCGGTTTCCATCACAACTGACACACCATCGTCAGTTGGGCTGACCTATAGGAGCGCCTATCGAATTGAAAATCAACAGGTTCCGCTGCGGTTTGGCGGATCGAGGCGGCAGGCAACTGACATGGGCTATGCGGAAAATCTCTGGCTTTTCTTTATCCTGCTGTTCGGCATCATCGCCGTTCCGGGCATGGATATGCTCTTCGTGCTTGCCAATGCACTGACCGGCGGCCGCGACCGAGGCCTTGCCGCGACCGGCGGCATCATGGTCGGCGGCATGGTGCACACGCTGAACGGCGCCATCGGCGTCGGCCTGCTGATGCATTTCGTGCCGATCCTGTTCAAGCCGCTGCTGCTTGCCGGCGCCGCCTACATGGCCTTCATAGGCATCACGCTGATGCGCAGTTCCATCATCGTCGGCCAGGAGGGGCCTGCCGGCAGCCGTTCCGCATGGAAGGCGTTTCGCCAGGGATTTGTGACCTGCCTGATCAACCCGAAGGCATACCTGTTCGTGCTTGCCGTCTACCCGCAGTTCCTGAAACCGGACTACGGTCCGATCTGGATGCAGGCGACGGTCATGGGGCTGCTGACCGTGGTGACGCAGGCTGCGATCTATGGCGGGCTGGCTATCACGGCCGGCCGCAGCCGCAACCTTCTGATCGCCAATCCGCGGGCGACCATTTTTGCCGGCCGCGCGGCCGGACTGCTGCTCTTTGCCGTATCGGTGTTCACGGCATGGGAAGGATTAAGGGCGGCGTAATCCCGGTCACCGCCGCCCACTTCCCTATGCCCTGTCAGGCAGCTCCCTGCCGGTTGTCGATCATGGCGCGGCGTGCCGAGCGGCGCCACTCGACGGCGCCGGCAAGGCCGTGCAGCACGGTCTCGGTGGTCGCCCAGTCGATGCAGCCATCGGTGATGCTCTGGCCATAGACCAGCGGCTTGCCCGGCACCACGTCCTGCCGGCCGGCGACGAGATTGCTCTCGATCATCAGGCC
>NZ_RZRA01000280.1:0-6011 GCF_003998945.1 Mesorhizobium sp. M7A.F.Ca.CA.003.01.2.1
GTCCGGCGGCAAGCACGCCCCAGGACAGCCCGTAGCCGCCTGTGAGGGCATCCGAGCCCTTGTACCAGGCATAGGCGAGCACGCCGATCAGGATGATGTTGAGGAACACCGGCGCCACGGCGGCGGCGAAATAGCGGCGCAGCGAATTCAGCATGCCCGCCATCATCGCGCCCAACGACATGCAGATCAGATAGGGGAACATGATCGTCGCCAGCGTCACCGTGGTGTCGAACTTCCCCGGCGTGCCGGCAAAACCCGGCGCCACCAGATAGCGCACGATCAGCGGCATCGACAATTCCATGATGATGGTCAGCGCCAGCAGCGCCGTGAACAGCACGCCGAACACTTCCTCGGAAAAGCGCTTGGCGCCTTCGGTGCCGTGGGTCTCGATCTCCTTGGCGAACAGCGGCACGAAGGCGGCGTTGAAGGCGCCCTCGGCAAACAGCCGGCGAAAGGTGTTGGGAAACTGGAAGGCGGCGTTGAAGGCATCGGCGACCGGTCCGGTGCCGAGTGCGGCGGCCATCAGCATCTCGCGGCCGAAACCGAGCGCGCGGCTCATCAGCGTGCCGGAAGCGACCGTTGCGAATTTCTTGACGAGGCTCATGCTTTTGGGAACTGCCTGCGGAATTGGGACAAAGTGATGGTCGTTGTCACTCGGCCGCCGCCCTGGACTTGCCGCCGCGTTCGGACACGATGCCTTCGAGCGTTGCCATCAGCCGATTGCGGATGGTGGCGATGCGGGCCGGGTTATCTATCTTCTGGCCAGTGAGATCGGTGACATAGAAAGTGTCGATGACCTTTTCGCCGAAGGTGGTGATGTGGGCCGATGCGATGTCAAGCGACAGGTCGGAAAGCGTTCCGGTGATCTCCGACAGCAGCCCAGGCCGGTCGAGGCCCTCGACCTCGATGACCGAAAAACGATTCGACAGCGTGTTGCGGATTTCGGCACGCGGCGGGATCTTGAACACCTTGGAGCCGCGCCGCGGCTTGGTGCGCTTCTCGATCATTTCCGGCAGCCAGCTCTTGCCCGACAGCACGTCCTCGATCAGCCGGCCGACACGCTCGGCACGCCGGCGCTCGTCCTCGTCGCGGTCGAATTCTCTGCTGATCAGGATCGTGTCGAGCGCACGGCCGTCCGACGTCGTGAAGATCTGCGCGTCGACAATGTTGCCGCCGGCCCCGGCGCACGCCCCGGCGATGACCGAGAGCAGGCGGGGGTGGTCCTGCGCCAGCACGGTGATTTCGGTCACCGCCTCGAACTGGTGGGTCTTGACCATGGTGGCAAGCTTGTTGCCTGACGCGTCAGCCTCACGAATGAATTCGGCATGGCGCAGCTGGTCTGCGAGATCGACGGTCAAAAGGTAATTCTCGTAGTGCTGGCCGACATAGCGCTTGCGGGCCTTGTCCGGCCAGTCGGCAAGCGCCTCGGCCAGACGCTCGCGCGCCGCCGCCGTGCGTTGCGCGCGCGACACTTCCGAAAACCCGCCGGTCAACAGCAATTCGGTCTCGTAGTAGAGCGTGCGCAGCAACTGGCCCTTCCAGCCGTTCCAGACACCCGGTCCGACGCCCCTGATGTCGCAGACGGTGAGGATCAAAAGCAGCTTCAGCCGCTCGACCGACTGCACGATCGCGGCGAAATCCTCGATGGTCTTGCGGTCGTTGAGGTCGCGGGTCTGGGCTGTCATCGACATCACGAGATGGTTCTCGACCAGCCAGGCAACGGTCTCGGTATCGGCAGGCGACAGCCCCATATGCGGACAGATGCGGCGTGCGATCCTGGCCCCCGCCTCGGAATGGTCCTCCGGCCTGCCCTTGGCGATGTCGTGCAGCAGTACGGCGACATAGAGCGCCTCGCGGCTCTTCTTCAGCCCCGGCATCAGCGTGTGCGACAGGGGATGGACCTTTTCGCCGTCGCCGCGTTCGATCTCGGCCAGCACGCCGATGCAGCGGATGAGGTGCTCGTCCACCGTGTAGTGGTGGTACATCGAGAACTGCATCATGGCGACGATCTTGCCGAAATCCGGGATCAGCCTGCCGAGCAGCCCGGCCTCGTTCATGCGGCGCAGATTGAGTTCGGCATTGCGATCCGAGGTCAATATGTCGAGGAACAGCCGGTTGGCCTCCTCGTCGCGCCGCAGCGACTTGTTGACCAGGCCGAGCGAACGGGTCAGCAGCTTCAGCGCATCGGGGTGGAATTCCAGACCGTGCTTGTCGGCGAACCAGAACAGCCTGAGCAGATTGACCGGATCGCGCTCGAACACCTGGTCGTCGGCGATGTTGATGCGGTGGTTGTCGACAATGAAGTCCGACGTGCCGGCCAGCTTGCGCTTGCGCCGCGAGAAAGTCAGGAAGATGCGGTTGAAGCCCGGCACGTGCTTGGCCTGCTCCTCCTCGAGCGCGGCACAGAAGATGCGGGTCAGGTCGCCGACGTCCTTGGCAACGAGGAAGTAGTGCTTCATGAAGCGCTCGACCGCCGACAGGCCGGGGTGCGTGGTGTAGCCGAGCCGTTCGGCGATCTCGCGCTGGATGTCGAAATGCAGCCGCTCCTCGGCCTTGCCGGTGAGGAAATGCATGTGACAGCGTACCGCCCACAGGAAATCCTCGGCTTTCTGGAACTCGCGGTACTCACCCTCGGTGAAGACGCCTTTATCGACCAATTCCTCGCCGGTGCGCACCCGGTAGAAATATTTGCCGATCCAGAACAGCGTCTGCAGATCGCGCAGGCCACCCTTGCCGTCCTTGACGTTGGGCTCGACCAGATAGCGGCTTTCGCCGGCCTTGGCATGGCGGTCATCGCGTTCGGCAAGCTTGGCCTGGACATATTCGGGGCCGGTCGTGCGCACCACCTCATGGTCGAAGCGCAGCATCAGTTCATCATAGAGCTTTTCCTCGCCCCACAGGAAACGTGCTTCGAGGATCGAGGTGCGGATGGTGACGTCGGTGCGCGACAGGCGCAGGCATTCGTCGATATTGCGTGTGGCGTGGCCGACCTTCAGCCCCAGGTCCCACAGCATATAGAGCATGTATTCGACTGTCTGTTCGCCCCACGGCGTCTGCTTGTAAGGCAGCAGGAACAACAGGTCGATGTCGGACCCCGGCGCCAGCGTTCCACGGCCGTAGCCGCCGACAGCGACGACGGCCATGCGCTCCGCGGAGGACGGGTTCTTGACCCGGTAGACATGGGTGACGGCGAAATCGTAAAGCGCCCGGATGATCTCGTCCATGAGATGCGACAGCCGCGCCGCGCAGGCGCTGCCGCCGCCATCGTCCCTCAGCATGCGTTCGGCAATGGCGCGCCCGTCCGCCAGTCGTCCCTTGAGCAGCTGGAGCACACCATTGCGCGCAGCCTGCCCTGAGCCGTCGCCCGCCGTGCCCGCGGTCAGCGCGGTCATCTCGCGGCGCAAGGCTTCGCCGTCGATCAATTCGTCGAGCTTCAGGGAGATTCTTGCCATATATCCAGTCGGCCTTGCCGTTTCGGCGGCGTCTATAGCGCGTTTTGGCGGCGCTGGGTATGGGGCGTTGAAGCCGGTTCAAGACCCGGCTGAGTTTTGGCTCGGATAAGTAAATGGAATGACCATTCTCCGCTTCAGTCGACCGAAATCGACAATGCGCTTGCCTATTCGCCGAGCCTCGGCTTTGACCCTCGCTATGGCTGTCTTTCTGCGTTTCCCGGTCCCGGCGGGTGCGGCGCACTGGATATCCCGCTTTTCTCTGAGCAGGCTTGGCAATTGGAGCGCCCTGTCGCCAAGGAACTGATCTTGCGCGCAGAGCGCAGGAACAAGCTGATAGATCGTCTCGCCTCGCAAAACCGAAAACTCGGGGTTGAAGACAAGGTCGTCGACAGCGATGCCGATCTCCTCGGTGGCCTTGATCAGGTCGAGCGCGGTTTGCCTGGAGATGATGTAGCCGGCGGTTCCTATATGTTCGGCGTCGAGTTTGGATGTGGAAAAGCCGTGACCGATGGCAATGCGCTTGCGTCGGATCACGGTCTTACAGAAGTAGCTTTCGAGCTTGACGACTTCGGCATCGGCTGGGATCCAGTCGCTGTCGCGAAGCAATGCGCCGGCTTTTGCGGCAAAGACGATGTCGTCCTCGAAAATCGCCCCGTAGCGGGCGTCGCCTTGCGCGATGACAGCCCAGCAGGCCCGGTGACTGAGCAGGCAGGCGATCTCGCCGTCAGTCAATGGCAGCCTGTTCCGATATCCGACATTTTGCGGCAGCTGGTCCAGCTCCGGCCGGTCGCGTGCGTCTATGGCCTGAACGCGTTCGAATGCAACGCCGATGCGGGCAAACTCCGCCGTCACACGGGCAAGGCGATCGGGAGACCGATCGAGATTGATGACCAGACGCTTCATTGCCGAAGAAAATCCCCACCCCCGCGACGCTCGCGCTTTCTAGCAGGCCTGGTGTTGCCGCGTGAGACTTTTTCTGGGGTGGATGGACGCGCCGTGGACCGGAGAAGAAAAGTCGAAACAGCCCTTGACCTTCCAGTTACTGGAAGCCCTATCTCCACGTCACACACCGATCCATCAAGGCATTTTCGAATGACGCATTCAGATCACGATCATCACGCGCACGGCAGCTGCTGCTCGACAAAAGGCGCCGTGCCCACCACGAAGAGCGTCGTCCGCGACCCGGTCTGCGGCATGACTGTCGATCCGGCGGCTGGCAAGCCGACGGCCGAGCATGATGGCCATCTCTATCATTTCTGCAGCCAGGGCTGCCGCACGAAATTCGTCGCCGAACTGGAAAAATTCCTGACCGCCACCGATCCGGTCTGCGGCATGAGCGTCGACCGCGCGACAGCCAGTCATTTTGCCCGCCACGAAGGCCAGGGCTTCTATTTCTGCTCGGCCGCTTGCCAGGCGAAATTCGAGGCGGAGCCGCAAAAATATCTCGGCGGCAGGCCAGCACCGCAGCCGATGCCCAAGGGCACGCAATACACCTGCCCGATGCACCCGGAGATCGTCCGCGACAAGCCCGGATCCTGCCCGAAATGCGGCATGGCGCTGGAGCCGATGGGCGTACCAACGGGTGACGAGGGTCCCAATCCGGAACTGGTCGATTTCACCAGGCGATTCTGGGTCAGTGCCGCTCTATCCGTCCCTTTGCTGGTCGTCGCCATGGCGCCGATGCTTGGCCTGACTTTCCAGGCTTTTGTCGACGAGCGGACGAAGGTCTGGCTTGAGCTGGCATTGGCCAGCCCCGTCGTGTTGTGGGCGGCACTGCCTTTCTTCCACCGCGGCTGGGATTCGCTCGTCAACCGCAGCCCCAACATGTGGACGCTGATCTCGCTCGGCGTCGGCGCCGCCTATCTCTACAGCGTCGTCGCCACGCTGTTTCCGGATATCTTTCCGCATCAGTTCCGCGGCCATGGCGGTGCGGTGCCGGTTTATTTCGAGGCTGCCGCCGTCATCGTCGCGCTGGTCTTCCTTGGCCAGGTGCTGGAGCTGCGCGCCCGTGAAAAGACCGGCTCGGCGATCCGCGCCTTGCTCGATCTCGCACCGAAGACAGCGCGGCTGATCGCCGCCGATGGTTCCGAAAACGACGTGCCCCTCGCCGCCGTCAAGGCCGGCGATCGCCTGCGCATACGCCCCGGTGACGCCGTGCCGGTCGATGGCACGGTGCTGGAAGGACGGTCCTCGCTCGACGAATCGATGATCACGGGCGAGCCGTTGCCGGTCGAGAAGGTCGAGGGCGATGCGCTGACCGGCGGCACGCTCAACAAGAATGGTGCGCTGATCATGCGCGCTGAGAAGGTCGGCGCCGAGACGACGCTGGCGCGCATCGTCGAGCTCGTCGCCAAGGCGCAGCGCTCGCGCGCCCCGATCCAAGGGTTGGCTGATCGCGTTTCTTTCTACTTTGTCCCGGCCGTCGTCCTTGTCGCGATTGTCGCCTTCATCGCTTGGGCCGTGTTTGGACCCGAGCCCAGCCTGATCTTTGCCATCGTCTCGGCGGTGTCGGTGCTGATCATCGCTTGTCCCTGTGCGCTCGGCCTCGCCACGCCGATG
>NZ_RZRA01000281.1:0-5964 GCF_003998945.1 Mesorhizobium sp. M7A.F.Ca.CA.003.01.2.1
GTGTCGGCCCCGCGCGTCAATGCAAGGGCATAGGCGCCATGAAAGCAGTCACCGGCGCCGGTCGAGTCGACGACGGCAACCCGTTGCGGAGGCAGGTGCCAGAGCCCTGTCTCGTCGCGTCCGCGATAGAAGACGCCTCTGCCGCCATCCGTCAGAACCACGGCGGACCGCGACGGCAACCACAATGCATCGAGTATCTCGGCCGGCGAGTGGCGGCCGGTGGCGGTCCGCGCAAAGCCCAGCGGAAGAATGAGATGGTCGCAGAGCCCGATCAGTCTCTCGGTGGCCGGGCCGTGGCTCCATTCGACATCGCCGAGGATCGCAAGGCCGAGATCGCGAGCCCGAGCCACGACATCCAGCGACCCGATCCCGTAACTGTCGACGATCAGGACAGTCGCGCGGCTGAGAACCTCGTCCGGAAAGTCCGGCGCGGTGCCCAGCATCGCTTCGTCGTCATACGCGATGAACCGCTCCCCATCCGAACCGACGGTGATCCGCGAGCGCACCGGGCGCGCGTGCGGGTGGCGCGGCGCGAACGCGGTTTCAACGCCGCTCGCAACGAGATCGCACAACACGGCGTCGTCGGCGGCACTGCCCAGCCATCCGACGAACCCGGCGCTTCCGCCGAGCCGCGCGACGGCGGCAAGTGCCGTCGCGACGTTTCCCCCGAAAGCTCGGGCACTTTGCAAAACCTTCCCCTTGCCCGCCGACAACGGCTGATCGACATAGACGATGTCGTCGATCGCAATAGCTCCGAAGCCGAGGATTGAAGGGACGGCGGGCATCGTTCAGGCACCCGCCTTCGCCAAGGCGTCTTGCGCCGAAAGGCCGTCATGGATGACGCCCCGAAAGGCGATCGCTGCCTTTTCCGGATCGCCGTGCCCCCAGAGATTGCGGCCCACCACGGCACCGCGCGCGCCTGCACGGATGGCGTCCGCCGTCTGTTGAAGGGCGCCGAGCAGCGTGTCGGTCTTCGGACCACCAGCGATCACAACCGGCACCGGGCAGGTCCGAACGGTCTCTCGGAACGACTCGAAATCGCCCGTGTACCCGATCTTGATCACATCGACGCCGGACTCGTAGCCGATGCGTGCCGCATAGGCGATCTCGTCGGGGGTGAAGACGATTTTTGCCCCGTCGGTGAAATCGCGAGGGTAGATATGCGCTACCACCGGCATGCCGTAACGAGCCGCCGCGTTCACCGAATCGGTCAGCCAGCGTATGTATTTTCCCTCGGTCGCGCCGCGCACCGGAATGGCCACGGCCAACGCATCGGCGCCGGCGCGCACCGCATCCTCGGGCGTTGCAATCAGTTCACTGATGCGATCGTCTGGGGTGAAGCAGCCGGCCTGGATCACCAGGGAAGCCTTGCCCGCATATTGCGGCCACAGATGGCGCGCGGTGCCAGGCTGGATGCTGACGTAGTCAGGTTTGCCTACCATGACGCGTGCAAGCGCACCCGGCAGGTCGGCAAGACCTCCTTTGCGCACGTCGCCATAGCCGACAAAGTGGTCGACCGCGCCGCCAAAAAGATTCCCCGATGGATGTGAGAAGAGGCGCGCCAGGCGCACCTTGGTTCCGAGGCTCATGAGTCCAAAACTCTCCAATTGATTGATTTCAAAATCCTGGACCCAGTGTTTGCGAAAGAAATAACAAATGCAATCTTTCGAAAGCTTTCGAATTCGCCTATTTTCGGTAGAGTGAACCGAGGCCAGGGCGATCGCTTGGCGCATGGAGGCAAGGACAGGCCAATGTTGTCAGAGCAGAGACGCCAATCGATCCTGGGTGAAGTGCAACGCAGCGGACAGGTTCGCATCAAGGACCTGTCAGACGATTTTGGCGTGTCGGAAGTCACGGTGCGCTCCGACCTCGAGATACTGGATCGCAAGGGACTGCTGACCAAGACCCGCGGAGGCGCGGTGACCCGGACCACGGATTCGACCACGGCCGCGTTCGCCCGGCGGATGCAAACAAACCTCGATGCAAAGAAACGCATCGCCCGGGCAGCGATAGACCTGTTCGAGGACAACCAATCGGTCATCTTCGATGGCGGCTCGACATTGATGCAGGTTGCCATGCTGTTACCGCCGCTCAGCAATGTCGTGGTCGCGGCCACGGCGATGAATATCGTGCAGCATCTGATGCATCGGCCCGGGCTCGACGTTCACATGATCGGCGGCCGGGTCTACCCGGATACGGTAAGCACGCTGATCACCGATGCCGACACGGCTCTCGGCGGCTTGGTAGCGCATCAGGTCTTTGTTGGAGCGCATGCAATTGACTCGTCACTGGATGTGGTCGACGTGAACGAAGACATGGCGCGAACCAAGCGAAACCTCGTGCGCATGGCCCGGCGCGTTGTCCTCCTTGCGGATTCGAGCAAATGGGGCGTCAGCGGAACCTCCAAGGCCTTTTCGCTGTCGAGCGTCGATGTCGTGATCACCGACGATGGCCTGTCCGGCCCAATACGCAGCCAGCTTGATAGGACAGGGGCCAAGGTGATCTATGCCTGACCCCGTCGAGGTCCCTGGCCGCGGCGGAAATATCCGATGCGCGCATGACCCACGGCATCCGCATCGGCGGTCGGCCGTTTTTTCATGTCGGTCATTTTCTCCTCCCAGGACTGGCAGCCTCCCGATATCGCGCCAGCATTTTCGCATGTTGTATAAAAATTTTACGCGCGTCAATATTTAAAATGTTGTATAGCCCTTTGCGAAGGCGATCCGTTACTTCTGGGCGGATTCGGCAGACGGTGACCGCGTTGGGAGGTACGATCGAAAATGCACGGGATATCAACGACGAAACTCGGGATCGGCGTCATCGGATGCGGCAATATCTCGATGACCTATCTGCGCAATGCCGCTCTCTTCGGCGGCATCGAGTTGCGCGCCTGCGCCGATATCTCGGCCGACATGACGGCGCTGCGGGCGAAGGAATATGGCATACGGGCACTCGGCGTCGATGCACTGCTGGCCGACCCCGAGATCGATCTCGTCCTCAACCTGACCATT
The DNA here is from genome assembly GCF_003998945.1 of Mesorhizobium sp. M7A.F.Ca.CA.003.01.2.1. NCBI lineage: Bacteria > Pseudomonadati > Pseudomonadota > Alphaproteobacteria > Hyphomicrobiales > Phyllobacteriaceae > Mesorhizobium > Mesorhizobium sp. M7A.F.Ca.CA.003.01.2.1. Next base: position 3,012 of record NZ_RZRA01000281.1, read on the forward strand.
CCGGCGGCGCATTTCGACATTTCGTTTGCCGCCCTTTCGGCCGGCAAGCACGTCTTCACCGAAAAGCCGCTCGCCACCTCGGCCGCCGATGGACGGCGCCTGGTCGACGAGGCGCGGTCGCGCGGGCTGCTGCTCGGCTCGGCGCCCGACACCTTCCTTGGTGCAGCCGGACGCCGCGCCCGCCGGCTGATGGATGACGGCGCCATCGGCCGCCCGGTCACCGGCACCGCCTTCATGATGGGCCGCGGCATGGAGCACTGGCACCCCAACCCGCAGTTCTACTACCAGCCAGGCGGTGGCCCGGTGTTCGACATGGGCCCCTACTATCTGACCATGCTGGTCAATCTGCTCGGCCCGGTCGAACGCGTCATGGCGATGGCGACGCGCGGCCAGGAGGAGCGGCTGATCACTGCCGAAGGGCCATTCAAGAACACCACATTCAAGGTCGGCACGCCGACCAATGTGCTGTCGCTGCTGGAGTTCCGCTCCGGCGCAACCGTCACCTTCGGCGCCTCGTGGGATGTCTTTCGCCACTCCAACCATCCGATCGAACTGCACGGCACGGAAGGCTCGCTGCGCCTGCCCGACCCCGACACGTTCGGCGGCACCGTGTCGCTGTCGAAACGCGGCACCGACTGGAGGGATTTCGCCAGCGAAGGCGAACTCTATGGCGCCCGCAACTGGCCTTATGCGGCGCCCGATCGCGCCAATTACCGCATGCTCGGCGTCGCCGATCTGGTGCGCTCGCTTCAGACCGGCAACACGCCACGCGCCTCCGGCAATCTGGCGCTGCATGTGCTGGAGATCATGGAGGCTATCCTGCGCTCCGGTGAAACACAGGGCTCGGTCGCCATCGCGGGCGATGTCGTCCAGCCGGCCCTGCTGACCGAGGAAGAGGCGAGCGATCTGCTGGCCTGAGGGTATGATCATGACGCTCGATCCGGATGCGCTGCGCGTCCTCGACATGGCTCGTGCAGCCGGCGGCAAGCCATTCGAGACCGGCAGCGTGGCGGCGGCGCGAGCTGCCTACAACGCCTCGTTCCCGACGCTGCAAGGTGAGCATGAGCCGGTCGCGACGACCTTTGAACAGCAGATCGACGGGCCGAACGGCCCCATCGCTGTCCGCATCCATCGCGGCATCGACGCACTGCCGAGCGGGGCGCCGGCGCTGCTCTATCTGCATGGCGGCGGCTGGGTCATCGGCAATCTCGATTCACATGACGAGATCTGCCGCCTGATGGCCAATCTCGGCAACGCCGTCATTGTCTGCCCCGACTATCGCCTGGCCCCGGAGCACAAATTTCCCGCCGGGCTCGAGGATTGCCTGGCGACACTTCGCTTCATGGCCGAGAATGCCGTCGACCTGGGCATCGACAAGGTGCGCATTGGTGTTGCCGGCGACAGCGCCGGCGGCAATCTTGCCGCAGTGCTGGCGCTGCTCGCACGCGATGGGCTCGCTCCACCACTTGCGACGCAGATCCTGATCTATCCCAACACCGACGCGCGGCAGACATCGGACAGCTACCGGCGTTTCGGCGACGGCTTCGGCCTTACCGCGACGACCATGGCATGGTTCCGCGACCATTATGTGCGAACGCCCGACAATATCATGGACTGGCGCGTCTCGCCCTTGCTGGCGCCTGATCTTGCCGGCGTCGCGCCAGCATTCGTGGCGCTTGCGGGCTGTGACATCCTGGCCGACGAAGGGGCAGCCTATGCGGCGCGCCTGCAGGCCGCGGGCGTGCCTATGATCCTGCGGCAATGGCCGGGCCAGATCCATGGCTTCGTCTCGATGGGACGCCATATTCCCGCCGCCCGGCAAGCGGTGGTCGAGGGGGTGACGGCCTGGCGCCACTTCGAGGGATCGACGTCGACCGGTTAGGCCGACTGACGCATCACCAGGTTGGCACCGAGCTTGACGGTGCGCGCCATGCCCTGCTTCGGCGGATCGGCCTCGTCCAGCAGGGCCAGCAGGATCTCGACGCTGCGGCCGGCCATGGCGGTGAAATCCTGCGCCATGGTGGTCAGCGCCGGACAGGTGTAGCGGCTCAGCGGATGGTCGTCGTGGGCGGCAACGCGCAGATCGCAATCGGGCCTGCGGCCGACCTTCAGGCCGCGCGAGTACGCGGCCGCCATTACGCCAAAGGCGAGACGATCGTTGGCGCACAGGATGGTGCGGCCGGGCAAGGTCCCGGCCTCCAGCATTTTTTCCGTCTGCTCGTAGCCGATGCGTTCGAAGTCCCAGGTGTAATCGCGCGCGGCCTCGATGACGGCCGGCTTGAAGCCGGCGGTCTCCATCGCGACGATGTAGCTCTCCTGGCGTTCGCCGGAGTTGTGGTTGACATGCGGAATGTCGAGATAGACCGGCGGTTCGCCCGAGCGACAGAGATAGTCGACGATGGTCGACACGCTCTGCCGGTTGTCGTTGCCGACGAACGGCGTATCGCCCTCGATATAGGTGTCGAAATAGACGATCGGAATGTCCTGCCCGAGCTTGTCGAAGACGCTGCGGTCGGAGGCAAGGCCGAGCGGGGCGATGATCGCGCCGGCCACCTTCAGCGACAGCAGCGTCCTGACCGACTCCGCCTCCAGCTTCGGCGAGCCATGCGAGGAAATGACGATCGGCCAGTAGCCTTCGTCGCGGCAACGAAATTCGATGCGGCTGACCATCTCGGCGTAGAAAGGATCGGTGATCGTCGGCACGACGATGCCGATGTTGCGGGTGCGCTTGCGGTTGAGATTGCGGGCGAAAAGGTTCGGCTGATAGTCCGAGGAACGCAGGGCGGCTTCGATGCGCGCCCGCGTCGCTGGCTTCACGCTCGCCGGATCGTCGAAATATTTGGACAGCGTCGGGCGCGACACGCCGCATGCCTGGGCGAAGTCGTCCATCGTGCGGTGCGTCTTCTCCGCCATCGATATATTCCTGATCCCCTGCCAACGATCGGCCCCGCCC
>NZ_RZRA01000282.1:0-5953 GCF_003998945.1 Mesorhizobium sp. M7A.F.Ca.CA.003.01.2.1
CATGCAGGCTCGCATCCCTGACGACAATTCGATGACGGTGACTATCGCCGTGCGCGTCAACGACCAATTGGTGCCGGTGATCGGCATGAGCCTGAAGCGGGTCGACGCGGTCGAAGTCGGTTCCATCGCGCCGAACTGAAATCGCGCCGAACTGAAAAATCCGAAGAAAAAGGCGGCGACCCAACGGTCACCGCCCTCTCACTTGAGCCCATCGAATCAGGCGCTTAGGCCTTGATCTCAAATCAGGGTGTCAGCCCTTGATCGCGGCCGTCACTTCGTCATAGGCCTTGCAGGCGTCGGCCAACGTCGTGGTGCCCTGATACTTGGTTGTCACCGCCTGGACCTTGGCGGTCAGATCAGCCGCCTTGGCCGGGTCCTTGGTGATCGCCTCCTGAAGTGCTGCAGCCATGTCCTGCGCCTTCTTGGTTGCGATCTCCGCCGTGCACTCAGGCGCCTTCGAGCAAGCCGAACCGGCAAGCACCGCCAGGCCGACGGCAACAAACAAAAACTTCTTCATGTCAGTCATCTCCTCAAAAAGGGCGCGACTTGATCGTCGATCACCCTCCAATGGCCGAAGCCGAGCGTCCTTAGCCTTCGATTGCGGCAAGATGCAACGTGTTCCCGGCCTCAACTTGTGTATCGCGCCTGCAACATCGCTGGCGGCAGGATTTGAGGCTACTGTGTCGGCGGCTGCAAAGTTCAGCTGCGAGGCTGCAGCAGCGCCAAGACGGCGGTCGATGCGGCAAGGATAGCAGTCAGAGTCAAAGGTCCAGTCGCGCCATAGGTGTCCACGACATAGCCGCCGACAACCGCGCCGATGGTGATGGCAATTTGGAAAGAGGTGACCATCAGGCTGCCCGCTGCCTCCAGCGCATCAGGCGCCGCGCGCGACATATTGGTCGGCAGCACCACCGGCGCCATGCCAAAGGCGAAACCCCACAGCGTAACGAAGCCGAAGGCAACGCCGATACGCGAGCCCCAAAGCACCAAAGTAAGTGCCGCAACCGCCATCAACGCCGCGGTGACTGCGAGGGCCATGTGGATGTTGGTGTCGGCCATGCGGCCGCCGGCAACATTACCGATCACGGCAGCGACGCCAAACCCGAGCAGAGCCAAGGCAATCGGTCCGGTTGTAAGGAGTGTCACCTGTTCGAGGAAGGGACGCACATAGACCGAGCCGGCAAAATGCCCCGTCATCAGCAAAAGGATAGCCAGCATCCCGAGTTGGATGCCGCGCCGCCGGGTCAGCCGAAATACATCTGCAAGGCTGTTGCTTGCCGTTGCGGGCAAGGTCGGCAGGCTGAGAAACTGCAGCAGCATGGCAAGCGCGGCCAGCCCCGCCGTCATGGCCATGGCACTGCGCCACCCTATCCAGTCACTGATCAACGCGCCCATCGACGGTGCGGCAATGGTTGCGAGCGAGACGCCCAGGGTGACGATCGCCATGCCCCGACCTGTCGCGCTGGCGCCAACCAGCCTCGCCACAACGGCGACCGAAAGTGCCCAGAAAGCGCTGAGAGCGATGCCCAGCCCGGCGCGGCCCAACAGCAACAGCCAGAAATCGGTCGCCAGCGCCGCCAGGACATTGGAACCGACCGCAAGAGCACTGAGACCAACCAGCACCGCCTTGCGGTTCAAGCGGCCGATGAGAACATTGCTCAACATGGCCGTCACGGCGCCGACGGAAGCGGTGGCGGTGACTACCTGTCCGGCCGTCCCCTCGCTGATGCCGAGATCGCGTGCCATTGGCGTCAGCAGACCTGCGGGCAGGAATTCGGCCGACACCAAGGCAAAGCTGGTGGCCGCCAATGAAATGACCGCGAACCAGGTGGCTGCGCTCCACGCGGCTGGTGCATCGGCATCAAGGCCAGTCGCGGCGTCTTCAAGCTGTAATGTTGTGTCAGTCACGGAAAGATCTCCAAAGTTTGGAGGTCTTAAATAGGCGAGTCCGCTCGGATGATATGTATCTTAGAATCCGAAATTCATATCCATTCGTCCGGGAATTGTGCGACGCACAACGCCCGGCGAGACATTGGTGATGCGCTTGAACGCGCGCGCGAAGGATGCCTCCGAATCATAGCCCAAACGGGTAGCGACTTCGGCAACCGACAAGCCGTTTTGGCCCAGCAATTCGCGGGCAAGCTGCATGCGCAGGCGGGCGAGATAGTGTGCGGCACCCTCCCCCAATACCGCACTGAAACGCTCGGCGAAAATCGAGCGCGATTGGCCTGCCACGCCGGCCAGGCTTCCCAGCGTCCAGTTGTGGCCGGGGTCGCGGTGCATGGCCGCCAAAGCGCGGCCTATATGGGGGTCGCGGATGGCTGCGAGCCAACCGGTGGTCGAGGCTCCATTGCAATTGACCCAGCAGCGTATGAGCCGGGCCGTCAGCAAGTCGGCCATACGCGACAGAATCGTGGCGCTGCCCATCTGCGGCTGCGAGGCCTCCACCGTCATGGCCGCCAGCAAAGGACCGACGACCGGGTCATTGCCGGCCACGTCGCAACCCTTGATGACAGGCGGCATCAACGTGATCAATGGGTTGAGCGCATAGGAGTCCAAGGCCATGGAGCCGCAGAAAAGGGTGCTCGTCGCGCCCGTTCCTTGCCGTACCACTTCGCAGACGTTGCCCCCCAACTTGATCACCTGGCAACCTTCGAGCGAGCCCCCTGCAACGTCCGGCGCGCTCGCCAGCCGATGGGCGATGCCTTGCGGCAGCAGCACCAGATCGCCATCGCGCAGCTCCTGCCAACCTTGCGATTCAGTATGAATCCAGCATGGGCCCTGGCCGACAAAGTGAAACCGAAGCAGCTGTTGTTGCGGAAAGTCTATGCTCCATGGGTGCCGGAGTTCGCAGCGGCCATAGTTGACACCACTCAAGCGAAAGTCTTGCAGAACTTCGCTGAGCGCATCCATCGGGATATGTGGCGGCGAGGACGGCCGGGACGAATGGTCAAACATATACGCAATATAGATGCCGAACGTCCGGCAGGCAAGCGGGGACCGTTGTTCCACCAGGTCAATCACTGCAACGGCACCCTACCCTTTCCGGCAGATTTCTCGCCTTGCCTCCCGCTCCAACTGCATGCAAGGAGTGCTGCAAGACACAGGGACAAGAGGCATGGCGGCGGAAGCATCGGGCAGTGATCTGGTTCAGGTGGTGGCGCTGCTTGCTGCCGGTGTCGTCGCCGTTCCCATCTTCAAGCGCATGGGCCTCGGCTCGATCCTCGGCTATCTGGCTGCCGGCGTGGTGATCGGCCCGTTCGGCCTCGGCGTCTTTTCCGAATCGGAAGCCATTCTTCATGTCGCCGAACTCGGCGTGGTGATGTTCCTGTTCATCATCGGGCTGGAAATGCAGCCATCGCGGCTCTGGGGCCTGCGCCGCGAGATCTTTGGCCTCGGTGCGTTGCAGGTCGGCGTCTGCGCGCTCCTGCTGACCGGGGTCGGCATGGCTGGAGGGTTTCCAATCGCGCAATCCTTCGTCGCCGGCGCCGGGTTCGTGCTGACCTCGACAGCGATCGTCATGCAGCTTCTCGAGGAACGCGGCGAAATCGCCGCGCCGAAAGGCCAGCGCATCGTATCGGTCCTGCTGCTCGAGGATCTTGCCATCGTGCCGCTGCTGGCCCTGATCGCGTTTCTGGCGCCCGGCGGTGCCGACACCAGCCTATCGGAGCGGCTGACCGAGGTCGGCATCGGCCTCGCCGCGATCGTCGGCCTGGTTGTGGCCGGCCGTTATCTGCTCAATCCGTTCTTCCGCATCCTGGCGGATGCCCGTGCCCGCGAGGTGATGACGGCGGCGGCACTTCTGGTCGTTCTCGGATCCGCGCTCGCCATGCAGCTCAGCGGCCTGTCGATGGCGATGGGCGCCTTCCTGGCCGGTGTGCTTTTGTCCGAATCGACCTTCCGCCATCAGCTCGAAGCCGATATCGAACCGTTCCGCGGCATCCTGCTCGGTCTGTTCTTTCTCGCGGTGGGCATGTCGCTCGACCTGCATGTGGTCGCGGCGAACTGGCGGCTGATTGCCATCTATGTCGTCGCCTACATGGTGATGAAGGCATTCGGCATCTACATCGTCGCCCGTATCCTGAAAACCAGCCACCGCGAGGCGCTTGAGCGCGCGGTCTTCATGGCGCAAGGCGGTGAGTTCGCCTTTGTCCTTTATTCGGCGGCCGCGGCGGTCGGCATCATCGACGGCAACGCCAATGCGACGCTGACGGCGATCGTCATCATCTCCATGGTGCTGACGCCGCTGGCCATCATCGCCTTGCGCTATCTGACGCCGCGCGACGAGCAGTCGCTCGACGGCGTCGACGTCGCCGATGGCCTGACCGGCAGCGTGCTGATCATCGGCTTCGGCCGCTTCGGCCAGATCGCCAGCCAGCCGCTGCTGCTGCGCGGCATCGACGTCTCGATCATCGACAATGACGTCGAAATGATCCAGGCGGCGGCCGATTTCGGCTTCAAGGTCTACTATGGCGACGGCACGCGGCTGGACATCCTGCATGCCGCCGGTGCCGGCCGGGCGCGCGCCGTGCTGATCTGCGTCGACAAGGCCGATGTGGCTGTTCGCATCGCCCAGCTGATCAAGGCCGAATTCCCACTGCTCACCGTGCTGGCCCGCGCATTCGACCGTGGAACGGCGCTGCAGCTCATACGTGCCGGCGTCGACTACCAACTGCGCGAAACCTTCGAATCCGCACTTGTTTTCGGCGGCTCGGCCCTGGAATCTCTGGGCGTCGATCCCGAAGACGTGGCTGAAACGATCGAAGATGTCAGGCGCCGCGACACCGACCGCTTCGAAACCCAGCTCGCCGAAGGCATTCGCGCCGGACAGCGCTTCCTGAGAGGCAATATCGGCACGCCGATTCCGACACCGCTCTCGACGCCGCGCCGGCCTGGTCAGGCACTCAACGAAGAGACCGCGGGTGTGCTGCAAAAATCCGACCCCGCCGATTGAGCAAGGAATCAGGTATGGAATTGGACAGCAGAGCCCTGTCGGTCACCAAATTCTGGCGCGATGCCGGCGAGGATGCCTGGTTCGAGAAGAACGAAGCATTCGATGCCGAGTTCCGCGACCGCTTTCTCGACCTGCACTACGCCGCCGCGCGGCGTGAATGCGACGACTGGCTGGAACATACCGAAGGCGCGCTGGCGCTGATGATCCTGCTCGACCAGTTTCCGCGGAACTGCTTTCGCGGCACCGGCCATATGTACGCGACCGATCCGCTCGCCAGATATTTCGCAGAGAAGGCGATCGCGGCTGGTCATGACCTGGCACTCGAGGAAGAACTCCGCGTTTTCCTCTACCTGCCCTATGAGCATTCGGAGCTACTGGCCGACCAGGATATTTCGGTCGAGCTGACGCAGGCCAGGGCCGAGCCCTATCTGAAGTATGCTGTCGAACATCGTGATATCATTGAGCAATTCGGCCGTTTTCCGCATCGAAACAGGATGCTTGGGCGCGAAACCACCTCGCAGGAGCAGACGTTCCTGGATGGTGGCGGCTTCTCGGGCTAAAGTTCGGCCGTCGCTTTGCCCAGAAATCAGGCCAGCCACCAATCCCGGCCGGACGACAATCGCTCGATGCCTGAGGTATCGACGGCGACCAGGCGGTCGGTGATGCTGCGACCGCTGACAACCAGGCCGGGCGCGATCTCGGCCAGCGGCGCCAGCACGAAGGCGCGCTCCAGCATGCGCGGATGCGGCACCTCCAGCCCGGTCTCGTGGATGACGCGGTCGCCGAACACCAGAATGTCGATGTCGATCAGCCGCGGCCCCCACCGCTCCTCGCGCACCCGCTTCAGCTTGCGCTCCGCATCGAGGCAGAGGTCGAGCAAGGCACGCGGTGCAAGCACGGTGGAAATTTCGGCGGCCGCATTGAGAAAATCCGGCTGATCGAGCTTGCCCCAGGGCGGTGTGCGATAGAGCGAGGAGACGCCGGTGACACGCGTATCCG
>NZ_RZRA01000283.1:0-5937 GCF_003998945.1 Mesorhizobium sp. M7A.F.Ca.CA.003.01.2.1
AGGCTGCAGCGGTCCAGCGCCAGCAGGTCGCCGGAGGCCGTGTGATAGATCTTGGTGGCTGCCTGCACGCCAAGCTTCGGCTTTTTTGCATCGCCCGTGTTCATCTGCCCCCCGGGAAGATTGCGCGATGATCCATTGGCTCATCCCCAGCGAAAATCAGTCTGTAACTATCCTACTTTCCTGTCAAGCACCGACGATAGCGGCCGTATCGCGAAAATCGATTAGTATACCTATCATCTTGTTTTACCGTCGGTTTTACGGCCTTGAAATGCATGTTGCTTTCCTACATACTTCGGAACTGACACGGACCGGAGAGGAACGGAGGAAGGTGAGCTTTCCCCAACGACACGCTGCGGTTGCGATCCGGTCGGGCACGTGGAGCCAGGGCGTGCAAACATGCTAAGACGACAGCCTCGCAACCCAGGGAAAGACCAGGACCCCATGACCGACGCTGGCAGCCAGGACGAGCCTGTTCCAGGCCCCGATACCGAGAGACGCGATCCTGTCCGGCGCATCCCCGACATCATCTCGCTGGTCAAGGATTCCTACAGCGAATTGCGCCCGGCCGAACGGCGTGTCGCCGATGTCGTTCTCGACGACGTCAAATATGCCGTCGCCGCCTCCAACGCCGCCCTTGCCCAGCGCGCCGGGGTCAGCGAACCGACGGTGACCCGGTTCTGCCGCGCCATCGGCTGCGAGGGCGTGCGCGATTTCAAGCTGAAGCTGGCGCAGAGCCTCGTCGTCGGCGCGCTCTACCTGGCCAAGTCGCCTTCCGTCAGCAATGACAATGGCATGCCGTTCTGGAACGCCGTGTTCGGCGAGGCGCGCCGGGCGCTGCAGGAGGCCGAGCGGCAGCTCGACCCGGCCCAGCTGCAGAAGGCCGCCGAGCTGATCGCCAAGGCGCGCCAGGTCACGGTCTTCGGCCTCGGCGGCAGCTCCTCGGCGCTGGCGCAGGAAACCCAATACCGGCTGTTCCGCTACGGCATAACAGTCAGCGCCCAGTGCGATCCCTATCTGATGCGCATGACCGCCTCGACGCTCAAGCCCGGCGATCTGGTGATCGCCATTTCGGCGACGGGACGCACCCGCGAGGTGATCGAGGCCGTCGAGCTCGCCAAGCATTACCGCGCCAATGCGATCGCCGTGACCGCGCCCGACACCGAGCTCGCCCGCACCTGCGACGTCAGGCTGACGGTGGCGGTGCCGGAATATCCCGACACGCTGAAGCCGACGGCATCGCGCTTCGCCTTTCTGGCGGCGATCGACCTGCTGGCGGTGGCCTCCGCCTACAAGCTCGACGGCTCGGCCCGCGAGACGGTGCGCCGCATCAAATACAACGCCCAGATCCACCGCACCGGCAAGGAGATGGAGCCGCTCGGAGACTAGGGCTGCGCTTTTCCTTCTCCCCTTGTGGGAGAAGGTGGATCGGCGCGTAGCGCCGAGACGGTTGAGGGGTGGGTGACGGAGTGCCGTCGGCGCCAAGCTGGAGCACCCCTCATCCGACCTCACTTCGTGAGGCCACCTTCTCCCCTTGTGGGAGAAGGGAAGCCGGACATGAAACGAAAGAGGGAAAGAGATGCTCGAAATAGCACCGACGAAACAGGCCGCCGCATGGCTCGAATCCCTGGCACAGGCACTCGCAGCCGGCGACGCTGCGGCGGCGAGCAACCTCTTCGTCGACGATTGCTACTGGCGCGATCTCCTGACCTTCACCTGGAACATCACGACCGTGGAAGGCCGCGCGGCGATCGCCGACATGCTGGCGACGACGCTGGCGACGGCCAAGCCGAGCGCGTGGCGGCTGACCGGCGAGGCGACCTCGGACGACGGCACCATCGAGGCCTGGTTCAGCTTCGAAACCGTGGTGGCCAGGGGGGAGGGCATCATGCGGCTGCGCGACGGCCGCTGCCGGACATTGTTCACGGCGATGGCCGACCTCAAGGGCTTCGAGGAGCGCAAGGGCGCGGCGCGGCCGCTCGGCGTGCGCCACAAGGCCGATCCCCAGCGCGAGACCTGGTCGGAGGCGCGGGCGCGCGAGACGCGCGAACTCGGCACTGATGAACAGCCCTATTGCCTGGTCATCGGCGGCGGCCAGGGCGGCATCATGCTGGGGGCGCGACTGCGCCAGCTCGGCGTGCCGGCCATCGTCATCGAGAAGAATGCCAGGCCGGGTGACTCATGGCGCAACCGCTACCGCACGCTCGTGCTGCACGATCCGGTCTGGTACGACCATCTGCCCTACATTCCCTTCCCCGAAAACTGGCCGGTGTTCACGCCCAAGGACAAGATGGGCGACTGGCTGGAAATGTATACGCGCGTCATGGAGCTCAACTACTGGGTCGCCACCAAATGCCTCAGCGCCAGCTATGACGAGGCCGAAAAAGTCTGGACCGTGGTCGTCGACCGCGTCGGCCGGCAGATCACGCTGAAGCCCAAGCACATCGTCTTCGCCACCGGCGCCTACGGCCCGCCGCGGCGGATCGATCTGCCGGGCGCCGGCCGGTTCAAGGGCGAGCTGCTGCACTCCAGCCAGTATGCCAGCGGCGACAAATTCCGCGGCAGGAAAGTCGCCGTCATTGGCGCTGCAAGCTCCGGCCACGATGTCTGCGTCGACCTCTGGGAGAGCGGCGCCGAGGTCACCATGATCCAGCGTTCGCCGACGACAGTGGTCAAGTCGGACACGCTGATGGAAGTCGGCTTCGAGATCTTCTCGGAAGACGCACTGTCGCGCGGCATCACCACCGAGAAGGCCGACATGATCGTCGCCTCGACGCCGTTCGCGCTGGTGCCCAAGGGCCAGCAGGCGCTTTACGAGGTGATCAAGGCGCGCGACGCGGCCTTCTACGACCGCTTGCGCGCCGCCGGCTTCGCCATCGATTTCGGCGACGACGAGACCGGCCTTCTGATGAAGGCCTACCGCACCGGCTCCGGCTACTACATCGATGTCGGCGCCTCCGACCTGATCATCGACGGCAAGATCGGCATCCGCAGCGGCGTCGCCATCAAGTCGCTGACCCCGAGCGGCATCCTGTTCGAGGACGGCAGTGAACTCGCCGCCGACGCCATCATCGCCTGCACCGGCTATCAGTCGATGAACGAGAATGTCGCCGCGATCGTTTCGCGCGAAGTCGCCGACAAGGTCGGCCCGTGCTGGGGCCTTGGCTCCGGCGTCAAGGGCGACCCCGGCCCCTGGCAAGGCGAGCTGCGCAATATGTGGAAGCCGACCGCCCAGGAAGCGCTCTGGTTCCACGGCGGCAATCTGGCGCTGTCGCGCTTCTATTCGAAATATGTGGCGCTGCAGATCAAGGCGCGGATGGAAGGCATTGAGACGCCGGTTTACGGGGCGGTGAGCAACGCCGGGTAAAGTCGACCCCCACTCCGTCGAGCTTCGCTCGCCACCTCTCCCCCGATCGACGGGGTAGAGGAAGGGCGCCACACAGATCGGCGAGGGAGAGGAAGGCGCGAGTTCGCCGCCCTTGGCTCCTTCCTCTCGCTCCGGAGGGGGGAGAGGTGGCGCTGCGAAGCAGCGACGGAGTGGGGGAAGCCATTCGCCAAGCGCACAGTCCCAAGACAGGCACAAGCTGGCGAGATCAGCTAGTCGTGCCGATGCCCAAAGTGCCTCGCCGCAACCTCGACATGGGTATGCGCGGCATGCGCCACAAACCGCTCAGTCTCGCTGACATCGTTGACCGCTTCGTTCGGCCACCAGGTGCCGCCGATAACGATGCCTTCGCACACCAGTCTCTGATCGGCGACCAATGACGCGCCGACCGCGTCGACGAAGGTGAAGCGGCCCGGGCGCTGACGGAGCACGGCGACGTCGCCGACCGTGCCGACGGCCAGTGTGCCCAGGTCAGGCCGCGCGATCGCCTGCGCCGGCGCTTGCGTGGCGGCGCGCAGGACCTCGACCAGCGGCATGCCGAGCGCCAGGAGCTTCGACATGCAGACGAGGATGTCGAAGGCGGGACCGTCGACGCAGTAGAGATGCACGTCGCTCGAGATCACGTCGGGCGCCAGCCCTTCTTCGAGCATGGCGCGGGCGACGGCGAAATCGAACGAGCCCATGCCGTGGCCGATGTCGAAGATGACGCCGCGCTCGCGCGCCAGCCGCATGTCGGGCCGCACCGCGCCGGAAGCGAACACCGGCGCATTCGGGAAAGGCCGGAAGCAATGGGTGAGAATGTCGCCCTTGCGCAGGCGCGGCAGCACTTCCGAGCGGCCGGGCGGCGGTTCGTCGATATGCGCCATCAGCGGCAGGCCGGCCTGGTCGGCGGCCTCCAGCGCCAGATCCACCGGCGCGATGCCGCTGGTGCCGCCGGCATGCTTGCCCGAGCGAACCTTTACGCCGACCACGACATCGCGGTGCTCGCGCACCGCAGCCACAACCTCGCGCGGTTCGCAGAGCCTGAGATCGCTGCACTCGCCGACCGACACCGTCTGCGAGAAGCCGAAAATGCCGGCAAAGGAAATGTTGACATAGGCCAGGATGCGAACCTTCGAGCGCTCCATGACATGGCGGCGGAAGCCGAGGAAATTGCCGGCGCCCGCACTGCCGGCATCGATGAAGGTGGTGGTGCCGCTCTTGGCGGCCAGCCGGTCGGCATCGACGCCAAGCGACGTGCCGCCCCAATAGACGTGGCTGTGCAGGTCGACCAGGCCCGGCGTGACGATGCAGCCGCCGGCATCGACGATCTGCGCGGCGCTGTCCGCCGGGATATCGGCGTCGACCGCGGCAACGCGGCCATTGGCGATGGCGACATCGCGCAGCGCGTCGAGGCCAGCGGCCGGATCGATCAGCCGTCCGCCCTTCAGCAGGAGGTCGAATTGCATGGAGTAACCTCCGCTCGTTGCTTTGCTTACAGAGGCCGATAGGCGACCGCCTCGACCTCGATCTTGATATCGATCATCAGCCGCGATTCGACCGTGGTGCGGGCCGGCGGGTTCTTCGGAAAGTGCCTGGCATAGACCGCGTTGAAGGCGCCGAAATCGCGCGCGTCTTCCAGCCACACGGTGGTCTTCACCACATCGTCCATGGTGCAGCCGGCCAGCGCCAGCGCGGCCTTGACGTTGGCGAGCACCTGCTCGGTCTGTTCCGATATGCCGCCCTTGACCACGATGCCGTCGCTGCCGACGGGAACCTGGCCCGAGACATAGACGAGATCGCCTGCCCGCACGGCGGGCGACAACGGCACATGCGACGTTCCAAAACACTGTTTCGGCAAGGGACAAGCCTCCTCTGATGACAGGACGGGGTGCCATTGCAGCGCCCGCTTCGATCGACATTTACGCCGATCCGGCCGATCCTCATAGGGGCCTTGTTGGAAAGCAACATTCTTGGAAATCTGCGTTGCTTTATTACAAGAGCCCTTGCATCGTACGCGCTGACGGGCGGCTTGGAAGCCGCACCGCATAGACGGATTTGCCAGAGCGGAGACAGCAGCAATGACCTACGACAAGAACCCGTTTCCATCAGGCGATGCCGATCGCCACGCGCTCTGGGAAATGCTGGTGCGGCGCGACATCGACGCCTTCATCGGCCAGGACTGGGCCATGGTCGAGGACGATTTCGTCGCCGAGAGTTTCTTCGGCATGCATGCGCATTTCCTGCACAACGCCGACGCCTGGCGGCTGCAGTTTCCAAGGCTCGAAGTCTATCGCGACGAATGGCTGCGCCAGGCCAAAGAGACGGCGGCGACCAAATTCGCCGAGCCGCTGCGCGAGGCGCTGTTTCGCGTCACCAACATGCGAGACATCGACGTCGACGGCGACCGCGCCGTGCTGCACAAGAAGTTCGACGGCTCGGTCGCCAAGGCGGACGGCAGCGTCGACCGGCTGAAATGGCAGACGCTGTATTTCTGCAGCAAGGTCGGCGGAAGCTGGAAGATATCAGGCTTCGTCGGCTACATGCCGCATCCGCTCGGCAGCTAGAGCCAGCTG
>NZ_RZRA01000284.1:0-5921 GCF_003998945.1 Mesorhizobium sp. M7A.F.Ca.CA.003.01.2.1
CCTTGCCGCGCCTGTTGCTCGGAACGGGGATCGTCGTCCTTTTTTGGGCAGCAACCACCGTGGCCGTGCTGGTCGGCGGCACCTATGCCTTCTTCGCCCGGCAGGCGGCCCCATCATCCGGCATGCAGGGTTTCCTCGCCTCGCCCATCGGCATTCTCACCGCGCTCGTCTCGTTCGCCGGCATCTGGATCGGCCTGTGGGTCGCGATGCGCTGGGTGCATGGCGAGAAGCTGTCGGCGCTGCTCGGCAACAGCCGGCGTGTTTCATGGTCCGGCTTCCTCAAGGGGCTGATCGCGGTGCTGATCACCTCGTTGATCTCCGAAATCCTGCTCTATCTCTTGCAGCCGCAGATCGCGCGCGGCCCGATCAGCCTGTCGTCCTGGCTGCTGTTTGCGATCCCGATCGCCGCGCTCACTCTGTTGCAGACCTCGTCGGAAGAGTTGCTGTTTCGCGGCTACCTGCTGCGCGGGCTGGCCAGCCGGTTCAAGAGCCCGTTCATCTGGGCGCTGCTGCCGGCCCTGCTGTTCACCTCGCTGCATTGGAGTGCGAGTTCGTCGCCAGCCATCAACGCCTGTGTGCTGGCGTCGATCGCCGCTTTCGCGTTGCTGCTGACGCTTGTCGTTTACGCAACAGGCAATCTCGGCGCCGCGCTGGGTGCTCATCTCGGCAACAACCTGACCGGCTTCCTGCTGATCTCGCATCAGGAAAGCTACAATTCCTTCGCCCTGTTCAACGCCAGGCCGCTCGAGGGACCGGGCTGGGCAACGTCGGATGCGGTTCTCATCGCCTTCATCGGCATCGCCTGCAGCCTGCTGACCATCGGGCTGCTTTTGCATCCGCGCTCGCCGCTCAAGGTCGCCGCCGAGCTTCCGGACCGCGCGAGCACGGCCTGAATGCGGGTCCGGGAATGACGCTACCCGGCCCTTGTCTTGACTCTTGCGCAGATTTCCTGTCTACACGCCCCGAATTCCGCGACGAGTATCCCTCCGAGCAAGCCGACCAGGACGCCGAAACCTCTTTGAGGTGAAGTGCTGTAAATCGATCCTGGAGGCCAACACCCGGCAGCGCTGAGCGCCCCCGGGTGCTTTTTGGTTTTGGCTTTTGCTTGGACTTTTGGTTGGACACTGGGCGCGAACGCATTACCTCTCGGGCACCATCCGGGTGCCAGGGAAAAGGAAAACGAATGTTTGAATCGCTACAGGAACGTCTTGGTTCGATCCTGAACGGCCTGACCGGCCGCGGCGCGCTGTCGGAGGCTGATGTCTCGGCGGCGCTGCGCGAGGTGCGCCGTGCGCTGCTCGAAGCCGACGTGGCGCTGGAAGTGGTGCGCTCCTTCACCGACAAGGTGCGCGAGAAGGCCGTCGGCGCTGCCGTGGTCAAGTCGATCAAGCCCGGCCAGATGGTCGTCAAGATCGTTCATGACGAACTGGTCGACATGCTCGGCGCTGAAGGCGTCGCCATCGATCTCAATGCCCCGGCGCCGGTCGTCATCATGATGGTCGGCCTGCAGGGTTCCGGCAAGACGACCACTTCGGCCAAGATCGCCAAGCGTCTTTCCGAGCGTCAGAACAAGAAGGTCCTGATGGCCTCGCTCGACACGCGGCGCCCCGCCGCGCAGGAGCAGCTTCGCCAGCTCGGCGAACAGGTCAAGGTCGCCACGCTGCCGATCATCGACGGCCAGTCGCCGGTCGACATCGCGCGCCGCGCCGTGCAGGCGGCCAAGCTCGGCGGCCACGACGTCGTCATCCTCGACACCGCCGGCCGCACCCATATCGACGAGCCGCTGATGGTCGAGATGGCCGACATCAAGAAGGTATCGAGCCCGCACGAAATCCTGCTGGTCGCCGATTCGCTGACCGGCCAGGACGCCGTCAACCTGGCCAAGAGCTTCGACGAGCGCGTCGGCATCACCGGTCTCGTGCTGACCCGCATGGACGGCGACGGCCGTGGCGGTGCTGCCCTTTCGATGCGCGCCGTCACCGGCAAGCCGATCAAGCTGATCGGCACCGGCGAAAAGATGGACGGGCTGGAGGAATTCCACCCCAAGCGCATCGCTGACCGCATCCTCGGCATGGGCGACATTGTCTCGCTCGTCGAAAAGGCCGCCGAGAACATCGACGCCGAACAGGCGGCGGCGATGGCCAAGAAGATGCAGTCGGGCAAGTTCGACCTGAACGATCTCGCCGGCCAGCTTCAGCAGATGTCGAAGATGGGCGGCATGGGCGGCATCATGGGCATGATGCCCGGCATGGGCAAGATGAAGGACCAGATGGCCGCCGCCGGTCTCGACGACAAGATGTTCGGCCGCCAGCTCGCCATCATCTCGTCGATGACCAAGGCAGAGCGCGCCAATCCCGATTTGCTCAAGCATTCGCGCAAGAAGCGCATCGCTGCCGGTTCCGGCACCGACGCGGCCGAAATCAACAAGCTGCTCAAAATGCATCGCGGCATGGCCGACATGATGAAGGCAATGGGCGGCAAGGGCAAAGGCGGCGGCCTGATGCGCGGCATGATGGGCGGCCTCGCCTCCAAGATGGGCCTCGGCGGCATGATGCCCGGCGGTATGGGTGGCATGATGGGCGGCGGCATGCCGGACCTGTCGAAGATGGATCCCAAGCAGCTCGAAGCCTTGCAGAAGCAGGCGCAGGCAGCCGGCCTAGGCGGCGGCATGAAAGGCCTTCCCGGCGGCGGTGGCCTGCCCAGCGGCATGCCAGGTTTGCCCGGCGGCATGAAACTTCCCGGGCTTCCCGGCCTCGGCGGTGGCGGGCTGCCCGGCCTTGGCAAGAAGAAGTGAGGACGCCATGAACGAAGAAAAGGACATGGCCGACGCCCGCGCCCTCCTGGCAGATTACCGGGCGTCGATCGACAACATCGACGCAGCCCTCATCCACATGCTTGCCGAGCGCTTCCGCTGCACCAAGGCGGTTGGCGTGCTGAAGGCGACTCATGGCTTGCCGCCGGCCGACCCGGCACGCGAGCAGCAGCAGATCGCCCGGCTTCGCCAACTGGCGAAGGATGCCCATCTCGACCCGGATTTCGCGGAAAAGTTCCTCAACTTCGTCGTCCGCGAAGTGATCCGCCACCACGAACAGATCGCCGCTTCCAACGGCGTGACGAAAACCAACTGAAACCCAATCAACGAACTTAGTTTTTAGGAGAAAAGAAATGCCCTTGAAGATCCGACTGGCCCGTGCGGGCTCGAAGAAGCGTCCTTACTACCACGTCGTCATTGCCGACGCCCGTTCGCCGCGTGACGGCCGGTTCATCGAGTCCATCGGCTCGTGGAACCCGCTGCTGCCCAAGGACGGCGAACGCGTCAAGGTCGACGCCGACCGCGTCAAGCATTGGCTGGCGCATGGCGCCCAGCCGACCGACCGCGTGCTGCGCTTCCTCGACGAGGCCGGCCTCGTCAAGCGCGACGCCCGTTCCAACCCGAAGAAGGCCGAGCCGGGCAAGAAGGCGCAGGAACGCGCTGCTCTTCTGAAGAAGGCGCAGGAAGATGCCGCTGCTGCCGTTGCCGCCGCCGCGGCTGCACCGGCCGAGGCGGAAGCCGCAACCGCCGAATAAGTATTTGCTCTATCGCATCCAGGAAAACGGCGGGCCATGTGCCCGCCGTTTTTTCATTCGACCCTGTCTGTAAAAGCCGCCCGGTCAATAGCCGCGCGGGCAGCGGTCAATATAGACGCGGCCACGGCTATCGCGGTAGCGGCATTCGCCACGCTCGCTCGCCCGGCCGATCAGCGCGCCGGCAACAGCGCCGACAGCACCACCGACGACGGCGCCTTCAACCGGATCGCCGGCGACGGCCGCACCGACGGCAGCGCCACCGAGGCCGCCTACGGCCGCGCCTTTTTCCGTTTGCGAACAAGCGGCGAGCGGCACCAGCAGCGCCATCAAAAGCATCGTTTTCTTCATCGTCGTTCCTCTCCGATAGGAGCCGCCTCCGCCGCCGGGCGAATCTCTAACTCGCAACTCGACGATTCGATCCCTGAGATATTGCCCGGCAAAGGGTTCAGGCTTCGAGCCGAAAGCGGTGCTTCGATCCGGATCTAACGGCTGAACGGGATCAGCGCGCGGAGCCTGGAATCGCGCAGATACAGGCCACCCCACAGGATAATGCCGAGATAGACGCCGAACAGAATGTGCGAGAACAGCGGGTTGTCGACGCGGACATTGGTGGCGATGGCGCCGCCCATATAGGCAGTAAGCAGGATGGCGCCGAGCACCGAGGTGCGCGGCAGCGCGTAGAGAGCGGTCGAGATCAGGCCGATGACGCCAAGCATGCGCGCGACATTCGGATCGGCCGGCCAGCCAAGCGGTACCATCGTCTGGATGACGATATCGAGCGGCGGCAGCTTGATGGCGCCGTCGAAGATCATGAACAGCACGATGACGCCGCTGAGCGCGCGGCCGGTCCACAAAGCGCCCGGCGAGACGGGCGCGGTTTCGGAAATGCTCATGATGGTCCCTCCTGATGGTTCTATCCCCTTCTTGCTGGGGTCGAACCAAGGACGTGGCATGGAGCGGCGATCCGACAGCGGGGCAGATTCTTTTAAGCCCGCGCGCCTTTGCCTACGAAAAATAGAACTTTTCCGCCGGGATCATCTTCGGCGGCGTTTCGCCAAGCGCCTCGAACACCGAGATTTCGCAGACACGGCAGAGGCTGTCGAGAGCGAGGTCGTTGGCTTCGGTCCCGAACGGATCCTCGAGCTCTTCCGACAGCGCGTCGAGGCCGAAGAAAGTGTAGGCGATCAGCGCGGTGAACAGCGGCGTCGCCCAACCGGTGGTCGAGATCAGGCCGATCGGCAGCAGCAGGCAGACGATATAGGCCGTGCGATGCACCAGCAGCGTGTAGGCGAACGGCAAGGGCGTACCGGCGATCCGCTCGCAGCCGGCCTGGATGGCCGCGACCGACGCGAGCCTCTCATCGAGGATACGAAAGCCGATCGTGTCGACGTCGCCCGCCAGGCGCTGCGCATTGGCACGCCGGCCCATGCGCCTGACCATCTCATCCGCCGGATTGGAAAAGGCTGCTGCCTTGTCCGCCTCCGCGTCGATGAAGGCACGGGCATCCTTCATGCTGTCGATCTTGCGCAACTGCCCGCGCAGGAAATGACAGAAGGCGAGCGCTTCCATCAGCAGGGCGCGCTGTTCGGTCTGGTCCGGGATGAGGCTGGTGGTGGCGCGTGCCAGGTTGCGCATTTCGAAGACCAGCGCGCCCCACAGCTTGCGCGCCTCCCACCAACGGTCGTAGGCGGCGTTGTTGCGGAACGAGAGATAGATCGACAATGTCACGCCGACCAGGCCGAAAGGCGTGATGTTGAAGACGCTGAAATCAAGCTGGAACCGGCGCGCCGCGGCCAGGATGATCGCGGAATAAAGCGCGAAGCCCAATATTTGCGGCAGAATGCGTGGCACGACCGAACCGCGCATGATGAAGAACAGCTGCAGGAATGTGGGGCGCGGGCGAACGATCATCGAAGGCCTTTCACGGACCGGCACTGGCCCTCAGCTTCTCTATTGTGCGATGCGACAGCTCTGCAAGCCCAGCCGCCAGCGACATCGCCATGTCGTCCTTGCAGCGCCTGGACTATCGGCACGCGCCGGTCGCGGATATTGAAGAGCACGTGGGCTGCGGCCCGTTTTTTGCAGGCGAGGGAAGACAGATGGCCGGCGAAACCGATCTCAAGACACTGCTGGCGTCGATGACACCGGAGCTGCTCGCCGGCGCCTATGTCTTCGTCACGCTGGCACCCGGCGTCCCTCAGCCGGAAGGCGTTGAGCCGGTGATGGTGTTTCGCGAGCGCGAGGGTGTGACGCTGATCGTGACCGAGGAGGAGGCCAACGCCGCGGCACTGACCGCTTCGTTCCGCTGCCGGATGCTGACGCTGAACATCCATTCGTCGCTGGAAGCCGTCGGC
>NZ_RZRA01000285.1:0-5915 GCF_003998945.1 Mesorhizobium sp. M7A.F.Ca.CA.003.01.2.1
ATGCGTTGGCGACATGGCTCCAAAACTCATTTGTATACAAATAAAATAAAGAAGGCCTGCCGGGCGGTTCGCGCGGCAGGCCTTCAGCACATAGTACACACGATCTACTTTGCTCCAGCCCAGGATCCGATGCCATTGCGAGTACCGGTCTTGGTGTCGGAAGCCTCAGGCCAGCCGATATCCTTCTGCAGTTCGATCGGCAAGGAACGGATGGCGCGCTCGGTCTGGTAGCGGGCGCGTGCCGCGCTGAATTCGGTCGCGATGCGACCAAGAGACGACAGGATAGACATTTCTTTCTCCTTTGGTGGCTGGCGGGTGCCAGACAGCGCGTTGGTTACGTCGGGTTTGTTTCAACTTCATTTCGTGTCGAATG
Source organism: Mesorhizobium sp. M7A.F.Ca.CA.003.01.2.1 (assembly GCF_003998945.1). Classification (NCBI taxonomy): domain Bacteria; kingdom Pseudomonadati; phylum Pseudomonadota; class Alphaproteobacteria; order Hyphomicrobiales; family Phyllobacteriaceae; genus Mesorhizobium; species Mesorhizobium sp. M7A.F.Ca.CA.003.01.2.1. The sequence goes on from NZ_RZRA01000285.1 coordinate 374, forward strand.
CAGGTCTGTGTCGGGGTCGTTTCATGGCTGCTTGTGGCAGCTGCCTCATTCGATGGAGTTGACTATCCTCCCAATCTGATGTTCAATCAAACGAAATGGAGTGATGTTTTGTATCAGAAAAATTGAAGGTCGGTTGCCATGAACGCCCCGCTCAATCATCCGCTGCCACTGCTCGATCTCGACGTTTTGCGCACTTTCGTGGCGATTGCCGAGACCGGCAGCTTCACCACCGCCGCCAATGCCGTCTTTCGCACGCCTTCGGCCGTCTCCATGCAGATCAAGAAGCTGGAGGACATTCTCGGCCGCTCCGTGTTCGCGCGCGACGCCCGCTCGGTGTCGCTGACCACGGACGGCGAGATGCTGCTCGGCTATGCCCGCCGGCTGCTGTCGATCAACCGCGAGGTGGTGTCGAAGTTCATCATTCCCGAGATTGTCGGTGTCGTGCGGCTTGGTTCGCCGGACGATTACGGCGAGCGCGTGCTGCCGCATGTGCTGAAGCGTTTCGCGCAGTCGCATCCGTCGATCGCCGTCGACGTCACCATCGACCAGAGCAGCAATCTGCGCCGGCGCATGGACGACCGGGCGCTCGACATCACGCTGCTGACCAATTCCTACAAGACCAGCGCGCTCGGCGCCGAGGTGCTGCTGACCGAGCCGATCGTCTGGGCTGGCGCCAAGGGCGGCTGCGCGCATCTGCGCGAGCCGCTGCCGGTGTCGCTTTGGGAAGAGGGCTGCGCCTGGCGCGCCGGAGCGCTCGATGCGCTTGGCCGCGAGGGCCGCAACTACCGCATCGCCTATATGAGCGCGCACACGGCCGGCCAGCGCGCCGCGATCATGTCCGATCTCGCCGTGGCGCCGCTGCCGAAGTCGTTTCTCGGCAACGACATGGTCGAACTCTGCCCGAAGGACGGCATGCCCGACATCGGCACCTACAATCTGGCGATGGTGGTGGCGCCGGACGCCAGCGCGCCGGTCAAGGCCGTCGCCGACCACATCCGCGCGACCTTCGAAGTGTTCCGGGAAACCGGCAAGTTCTGACCGGCTGGTAAGGACGACAATATAGAGCTACTCCGCCGCTTCGGCGGGGCGCTGTTCAGGCCTTAGTCTCGTGTCTTGCACGATCCGGCTCTCCCCGAGAAATTCGACGATGCGCTCGCGGGCGCGCCGGGCCTCCGGCATGTCGATCAGCGGCCAGACGTGGAACATGCCTTCCTCATAGACAAGATCGATTTCAACGCCGGCGGCGCGGGCTTTTTCCGCGAAGATCAGATTGTCGGGCGTCAAAAGATCGCGCGAGCCAGTCAAAAGCAGTGTTCTTGGCAGCACTGACAGATCTCCATAGACCGGGCTGATATGCCAGTCGCTGGGATCGATGCCGGCACTGTACAGACGAATCGCCTCTCGTCCGCCAGCTATGCCCAGCCAAGGGTCGTTGCGTTCCGCCTCGAACACTGCGGGATTGGTGAGCGACACGTCGAGACCCGGCGAAATGAGCACATGTCGTGACGGCAGGGACAGTCCTTCTTCGGCGGCCATCATGGTCAGCACCACAGCCATGTTGCCGCCGGCGGAATCGCCCATGAAGACGATGTCCTCGGCCTCCGTCTCGGCGAGCATCTGCCGGTAAACATCGCCAACCATCCCGAACATGGCGTGGAAATCATGTTCGGGGGCAATTGGATAGATCGGCACCGTGATTGCGTAGCCCAACCGATCCGCCATGTCGGCAATCAGGTGCCAATGATAGGGCGTGATTTCAAAGACATAGGCGCCGCCGTGCAAGTAGAGAATCCGCTTCTGTTCGCCGGACTTGGGTGGGATTTCGTATACGGGGAAGCCACCGACCGTATGCATCTCGATATCGAGACGCTGGTGTAGCGAGGCGGGCGGCCGGTGGTTCTCGGTCTTGCGCGCGGCCGCGATCCAGCGCTGCAGATTTTCCGGACTGGCAAATGCCTGCTTACGGCTGTGCCGCAAGACAAAAGACACGACATGGCTTTTCAAACTTGGCATGCGGATACACGAACTTCGGCCAAAGCCGACTAAGAGAACCCCCTAAATCGAAAGATTGTGCCGTGGCTGAAAATGTCAAGATTTGCGCCCGCGTCTACACGGCGGTTTGATCCGCGCCGCAGTGGTCAGCGACGCGGTAAAAGTGCGGCTCGCAGCCGGTTGCTGGTGGTCGCCGGGGACATGCGAGGTTCCCGGCGCATGCCGAGCAATTTGCATTTCTCGGCGAAGGTCATCAGCGCGCGGCGCTCCAGATAGCGTTGCTGAGGGATGCCCTTTCACTGGATCGCGGCGACACCGGCCAGCCGATGTCCTTCTGGATTTCGGGCGGCAGGCTGTTCAGCAGGCGCCGCGCCTTGCTGCGGTCATGGGCTTGTCTGATGGCGGTGCCATAGCGGCTCAGGCTTTCGAGCATTGACATCGTTGTCTCCCCTGGAGCGTTGCGGCGGCTGAAAGATATTTCCTGCCTGCCGTTCGATGCCGGTTGAATGCGCCTGCCATGTATCTGGCGAATTTCACGAAAACAGCGTTTTGGTTTCCGGATCAGACGATCCGGAAACATTTGCATGCAAATGAGTTTCGAAAGGTGTTGGCGGGGGCGGGCCGCTTATTCCCGTCCACGCCTCCGCCCCTCGTGGCCTTCGCGCGAACGCCGGCGCGGAGCGGCGTCGCCGGCAACGCCATCCTCGCTGACCGTCTTGCGCGGCGGCAGTTTCACCGCTGCCGACAGTTTCGGGAACGGATCGACCTTGTTGGGCAGCGCCATGGCGTAGACGAAATGCTCCTGGAATTTCGGTTCCAGCGCCGTCTCGATCTTCTCGATCTTGCTGACCGTGTCCTCGATCTCGCGGCGGTAGCCGCGATTGAGCAGCGCCATGCGCGCGCCGGCACCGGCGGCGTTGCCGACCGCCGAGACCTTGTCGAGGTCGCAATCCGGGATCAGGCCCAGCACCATGGCGTATTTCGGATCGATGAAGGAGCCGAAGGCGCCGGCGAAATGGATGCGGTCGACATGCTCGGTGTTCTGCTTTTCCATCAACAGCTTGGTGCCGGCATAAAGCGCTGCCTTGGCAAGCTGGATGGCGCGCACATCGGTCTGGGTGATGGTGATCTTCGGCCCATCTTCCGTCAATGCGGCGGAGCCGTCCTTCAGCACATAGGAGAAGGTGCGGCCGTTGGCCGTAACGCGCGGCGAGCGCGCCGAAAGCCCGCCGTCGATGACGCCGTCCTCGGAAATGATGCCGGCGAGATACATCTCCGCCACCACTTCGATGATGCCGGAGCCGCAGATGCCGGTGACGCCGGTCGCCTGGACGCTTTCCAGGAAGCCCGGCTCGTCGGACCACAGTTCAGAGCCGATGACGCGGTATTTCGGTTCAAGCGTATCGGGATCGATGCGTACGCGTTCGATGGCGCCGGGCGCTGCTCGCTGGCCGCCGGAGATTTCGGCGCCCTCGAAGGCAGGGCCGGTGGGCGAGGAGGCCGCAACCACCCGCTGGCGATTGCCGAGCACGATCTCGGCATTGGTGCCGACATCGACGATCAGCATCATCTCGTCCTGGCGATGCGGGCCTTCCGACAGCGTCACCGCCGCCGCATCCGCACCGACATGCCCGGCGATGCAAGGCAGCATGTAGAGCCTGGCGCCCTGGTTAAGCTTCAGGCCGATGTCGGATGCCTTGATATGCACCGCACCTGAGACAGCCAGCGCAAAGGGCGCGCCGCCAAGCTCGGTCGGATCGATGCCGAGGAACAGATGGTGCATGATCGGATTGCCGACGAAGACGCTGTCCAGGATGTCGTTGCGCTGGACATTGCCTTCGGCGCAGACCTTGTCGACGAGACCCGAGATCGCCTCCCGCACGGCGACCGTCATGCCCTCGCGGCCGTCCGGGTTCATCATCACATAGGAGACGCGGCTCATCAGATCCTCGCCGAAGCGGATCTGCGGGTTCGAGGTGCCCGACGAGGCGGCGACGCGGCCCGACAGCAGCGACACCAGATGCATGGCGATGGTGGTCGAGCCGATATCGCAGGCCAGCCCATAGGCTTCGTTCTTGAGGCCGGGCCAAAGTGCTACGACGCGCGCTGTCTCAGAGTCGGCATCCTTGTAGATGGCGGCGGTCGCGGTCCAGTTGCCCTTGCGCAGGATGCCTTGCACCTGCGGCAGCAGATAAAAATCGAAATCGAGGCTTTTCAAACCCCAATCGTGCATCAGCGCGATCTTCAGCCGGTCGAGATCACCAAGCGGCTTGTGCATGTCGGGTTCTTCGATCTCGACATAGCACATGCGGATCGCCGCATCGCGGGCGATGACCCTGGTGTCGGCATCCTTGCGGATGGTCTGCGCGTTGATGACCGTATCCTGCGGCACGTCGATGACGAGGTCGCCGAGGATTTGCGCCGAGCAGGAGAGGCGACGCCGTTCGGGTAGGCCGCGGACGCGCTCATAGCGCTCTTCCTTGGCGCCCTTGGGCGTGATGTGGTCGTTGGACGAAATGATCTTGTGCTTGGCGAAATTGCCTTCCTGCACTTCGATCTGGCAACGCCCGCAAGTGGCGCGTCCGCCGCACACACTTTCGACATAGACGCCGAGCTGGCGCGCGGCGTCTAGCACGGGTGTTCCAACAGGAAACCGCCCGCGCTTGCCCGACGGCATGAACAGCACGAGCGGGTCGGTGATGTTTGCAGGTGAATTCACGATTGCGCGCTTATCCTCGGCCCATCCGGGCTTCACGGCCGCCACGGCGGCGACCGCCATTGCCGGCGCCGTCGCCCGGCGCATTGACTTGCGTCGGGGCGGCAACGGCCTGGCCGCCTTCGGCCGGCTTGTAATCCTTGTAGGTGCGGATCCAGTTGGTGCAGTTCTCGTCGGTGCCGTTCAGCACATTGGCGCCGCGCACGGCTTCCATTTCCTGCGGCCGCACCGGGTTCATGATGGCCGAGGTCATGCCGGCGCCGATCACCATCGGGATGAAGGCGGCGTTGATGCCGTGGCGATGCGGCAGGCCGAAAGAGATGTTGGACAGGCCGCAGGTGGTGTTGACCTTGAGTTCTTCACGCAGACGACGCAGCAGCGCGAAGACCTGGCGGCCGGCATCGCCCAGCGCGCCGATCGGCATCACCAGCGGGTCGACGACGACGTCATGCGCCGGAATGCCGAAATCGGCGCAGCGCTCGACGATCTTCTTGGCGACGGCGAAACGCACGTCCGGGTCCATCGAAATGCCGGTCTCGTCGTTGGAGATGGCGACGACCGGCACGTTGTACTTCTTGACCAGCGGCAGGATGGCTTCGAGCTTTTCTTCCTCGCCGGTGACGGAGTTGACCAGCGGGCGGCCCTTGGCAACCTTGAGTGCGGCTTCGATCGCGGCGGTGACGGAACTGTCGATCGACAGCGGCAGGTCGACCAGCCCTTGCACGATCTCCAGCGTCTGCACCAAAAGGCCGGGTTCGGTCTCGTTCGGATTGACCGAGGTGACGCCGGCGTTGACGTCGAGCATGGTGGCGCCACAGGCTGCCTGCTCCAATG
>NZ_RZRA01000286.1:0-5908 GCF_003998945.1 Mesorhizobium sp. M7A.F.Ca.CA.003.01.2.1
TCCCGCCATTGCGCGGTTCCTGTTCGGCCTGATCATCATTTCCGGCGCGCTCGGCCTGATGCGCATGGGCCAGAAGGAAGATCCCGATTTCACCTTCCGGGTCATGGTCGTCCAGGCGATCTGGCCGGGCTCCTCGATCCAGGAGATGGAAGACCAGGTCGTCAACAAGATCGAACGCAAGCTGCAGGAGACGCCGCATCTCGATTTCGTGCGCTCCTTCACCCGCGCCGGCAGCGCCATCATCACCGTGCAGATCAAGGGCGACACCAACACCGCCGAGGTGACCGACGCGTTCTACCAGGTGCGCAAGAAGGTCGGTGACATTGCCGGTGACTTGCCACAAGGTCTGCTCGGCCCCTATTTCAACGACGAATTCGGCGACACCTTTATCACCCTGCATTCGATCAGCGGCGACGGCTTCAGCTATCCCGAGCTGAAGAAGTTCGCCATCCAGGCGCGCGACATGCTTTTGACGACGCCCGGCGTCGAAAAAGCCGTTATCATCGGCGACCAGCCTGAAAAGCTCTATATCGACGTCTCGTCCAAGGCCCTGGCCGAACGGGGCCTGACGCTGACCGATCTGCAGAATGCGATCAAGGGACAGAACAATGTCGACCCGGCCGGCTCCGTCGATACCGGCACCAACTCGGTGCGCATTTCCGTCGAGGGCGATGTCGGCAAGGTCGAGGATATCAGGAACCTGCGCCTGCGCGCCGGCGGTCAGGTCACGAGGCTGGGCGACATCGCCACGGTGAGTTCGGGGTTGCAGGATCCGTTCCAGCGAAAGTACCGCTTCAACGGTCACGACAGCGTGCAGTTGGGCGTCGTCATGGCCAAGGGCTTCAAGGTTACCGATGTCGGCAAGGATGTCGAGGCCACCTACAAGCGCTTCGAAGAGGCGCTGCCCTACGGCGTTGCGGTCGACCAGATCTCCGACCAGCCGGGCGTCGTCACCGATGCGGTGGCGGAGTTCATGCATGCGCTTGGCGAAGCGTTGCTGATCGTGCTCGTGGTCTCGTTCCTGTCGATCGGTTGGCGTTCCGGCCTGGTCATCGCCATCGCCATCCCGCTGGTGCTGGCCGCGACCTTCGCCATCATGTACGAGCTCGGCATCGACCTGCAGCGCATCTCGCTCGGCGCGCTGATCATCGCGCTCGGTCTTCTGGTCGACGACGCGATGATCGTCGTCGAGATGATGGAGCGCAAGCTGGAGGAGGGAATGGTCAAGGTCGAGGCGGCGAGCTTCGCCTATTCCTCGACCGCCTTCCCGATGCTGACCGGCACGCTGATCACCACGGCCGGCTTTATTCCGGTCGGCTTCGCGGCCTCGACCGCCGGCGAATATGTCCGCACGCTGTTTTATGTCGTCGGCATCGCGCTGATCGTCTCCTGGTTCGTCGCGGTCTATTTCACGCCATGGCTCGGCAACATGATCCTCAAGCAGCGCAAGCATGCCGGCAGCCATCACGATGTCTTCGACACGCGTTTCTACCGCCGGCTTCGTGCCACCGTCAGCTGGGCCGTGCGCCATCGCATCATCGTCCTGGTGATGACGCTGGTCACCTTCGGCACCAGCCTGTGGGCTTTCCAGTTCATTCCGCAGAACTTCTTCCCGCAATCGTCGCGGCCGGAAATCCTCGTCGACCTTTGGCTGCCGGAAGGCACCAGCATCAAGGAAGTCGAGGCGCAGGCCAAGGCGCTCGAGACCAAGATGATGGACGACAAGGACAAGCGTTTCATCGCCACCTATATCGGCGAGGGCGCGCCGCGCTTCTTCCTGCCGCTCGACCAGCAGCTGAGCAACCCCAACTTTGCCCAGTTGCTCGTCATGGCCAATGACGAACCGGCTCGCGAGCGTCTGATCGTCAAGTTGCGCACCGTTCTGGCGCAAGACTTCCCGTCCATCCGTGCCAAGGTCGATCGTCTGTTCCTCGGTCCGCCGACCGGCTGGCCGGTGCAGATGCGCGTCATGGGGCCGGATCGCCAGGAGGTGCGCCGCATCGCCGACCAGGTGAAGGCGAAGTTCCGTGAAGATCCGCTGCTTGGCGCCGTGCATGATGACTGGCTGGAGCCGGTTCCGGCGATGAAGCTGGTCATCGACCAGGATCGTGCCCGCGCACTCGGCGTTACCTCGCAGCGCATCCGCCAGATGCTGCAGGCGACGATGTCCGGCGCGCCGCTCGACGACTTCCGCGACGGCGAGGAGACGGTGTCCATCGTCGCCCGCGAGCCGAATGCCAGCCGCAGCCTGCTGTCCTCGGTCGACTCGGTCTATATCCCGACCGACTTCGGCGGTTTCGTGCCGCTGTCGCAGGTGGCCAAGGTGGTGCCGGTGCTGGAGCAAGGCATCGAATGGCGCCGCGACCGCCTGCCGACCATCAGCGTGCGCGCCACCTTGCCCGACGGCGTGCAGTCCAACGACGTCGTCACCAAGATGTACAACGACATGAAGGACCTGCGTGCGGGTCTGGCGCCCGGTTACAAGATCGAAATCCAGGGCGGTGCGGAGGATTCGGCGGAAAGCCAGGCTTCGATCGCCGCCAAGGCACCGATCATGCTGGCCGTCATTGTCGTGCTTTTGATGATCCAGCTGCAGAACTTCGGCAAGGCGATGCTGGTGCTGGCGACCGGTCCGCTTGGCATTATCGGTGCTGCCGCGGCACTCCTGATCAGCGGTGCGCCGTTCGGCTTCGTCGCCATTCTCGGCGTCATCGCGCTGCTCGGCATCATCATGCGCAACTCGATCATCCTGGTCGACCAGATCGACCAGGACATCGCCGCGGGCATGGACCGCTACGAGGCCATCATCGGTTCGGCCGTTCGCCGTTTCCGGCCGATCACGCTGACGGCGCTGACGGCGGTGCTGGCGCTGATCCCGATCTCGCGCGGCGTCTTCTGGGGTCCGCTCGCCTACGCCATGATGGGCGGCATCCTGGTTGCCACGGTGCTGACCATCCTGGTCCTGCCGGCCGGTTACGCCCTGTTCTTCGGCCGGGAGCCGAAAAAGCGCGGGGCGGAGGGACGGACGGACGATCTGGAACTGAGCCAGGAAGCCGAAAAGCCGCAATTGGCGCTGGCCGCCGAATAGATCGATCACGCCAGTCGAAAAGGATCGGGCGCGCCGAAGCGCGCCCGATCCTTTTTATTTTTATGAGGTCAGATGACGAAGAACCAGTTGGCGAGCAGCATCACCACCACGCCGGCGACCAGCGTCAGATAGGGCAGCATGCCCGCCTTTTTGACCGAGAGGTCGGCCCCCGTCATGCCGAGATCGGCCAGCATGTGGTCGGGGAACTTGCCCTTGTCCTGAATGTAGTGTCGGAAGCAGAACACCGGGATGATCAGCGCTGCCGTGATCAGGCCGGCCCACAGCGCCATCGGGTTCCATACCTTGGCACCGGCGCCCATGAAGATCGCGTTGACATAGGCGAAGATCGCCCCGATCCCGAGCAGCCAGCTCGGCGCCTTCCAGGGCCGTGCGATATGGCCGTTGTCGATGCGGTGGATCCAGCCGGCGTTGAGGTTGAGGAAGTTGAAGATGATGTAACCGCAATTCGACACGGCGAGGATGAAGAAGAAGCTCGTCGCGTCGGCCGAGGCGATGGCCAGCACGATCAGGTTGAAGACGAGATCGGTCCACATTGCCCGTGTCGGCGCACCATGTTCGTTGACATGGCTGAGATAGCGCGGCAGCCAGCCGTCGACCGAGCCCTGGTAGAGCGTACGCGAAGAGCCGGCCATGGCCGTCATGATGCACAGCACCAGCGCCAGGATCATCAGCATCACCAACAGGCTGTGGACTAGCGCGCCGCCGCCGACCATGCCGGCCAGCGCGTCGGCGACCCCGGAGCCGTCGACGATCGGCGTCGCCAGCATACCGTTGAGGCCAAGCACGCCCTGGAAGGTGAACGGCACCAGGATGAACAGCAGCATGCACAGAAGGCCGGAATAGAAAATCGCCTTGAACGTGTCGGTGCCGGGGTTCTTGAACTCGGATGTGTAGCAGACGGCGGTCTCGAAGCCGTAGGTCGACCAGGCGGCGATGAACATACCACCAAGCACCAGCGTCCAGCCGGCGATGTTCCAGGCACCGGGCTCGGGCGCGTAGGCTGCGGCCAGCGGCACCAGCGGCGAAAAATTCGCCCAGTTGATCTGGCCGGTGACGATCGGCACCACGCCGACGATCAGCATCGGGACGATGACCAAGAGGCCGATATATTTCTGCACATTGGCGGTGCCGAGAATGCCGCGATGCTGGATCGCAAAGATGATCAGCATCAGCACTGCGCCGATAAAGAAGGTCGCGTTGAAGGTGAACGAGACCGGTCCCAGCGTGTGGCTGTAAAGCGTCCAGTTGCGGATTGCCGGCGTCGCCGCCGCGGTCACCGCTGTGATGGCGTCGGCGGCACTCGTCCCGGCATGCGCGGCGATATAGGCGACGACATCGGGTGAGGTTTCGGTGAACAGCGGCACTGGCGCCAGCGCGTTGAGGATGTAGGCGGCGGCGATCGAGCAGCCGAGCGACAGCACCGGCGACCAGGCGAACCAGTTGCACCAGACAGACAGCGGCGCGATGAACTTGGAATAGCGCAGCCAGGCGGTGGCGCCGTAGATCGACGCGCCGCCCGACTTGTTCGGAAACAGGCCGGCGATTTCGGCATAGGTGAAGGATTGCAGGAAGCCCATGATCATGGAGAAGATCCAGATCGCGAAGGCCAGCGTGCCGGTCGTGCCGGCAATGCCGCCGATCGAGAACAGGACCAGGGCCGGCACGCCGCTCGCCACCCAGAAGGCGCCGCGCCAGTCGATATTTCGGTGCAACTTGCCTTCGGCAAGCGGCTCCAGGACAGTCGTTATCGTGCTCATATGTCTTTGTTCCCCATTTTGATGTTCCCCGTTCGTGACGGCCGCGACTTCGCGAGGCTTCATCATCGACGCATGCTTTGGGCGGCTGTCGGTGTTTCCACTCAGTCGCATTTTTTTCTTAACAGTGAAGATTGATCCGGCGCGCTTTCAGGTCAAGCGATTTGTCGCGCCGTGCACATCACGCTTGCGAAACATGTCGGCTTCACACTGCCGCGGTGGGATTGTTCGGAAAAGGACCAAGGGTCAGGAAGCGAAAACCCGCCGGAGGCGGGTCGCGGCGCAAATCAGCACCATGGACGAATATGTAGCATAGCTGCCCTCAGCAGGTCAAGAAAAAATTCCTATCACGAACTGCAGCACGGCCTCACTGTCTTGGGAGGGAAGGGCCGTCAGGAACGCGGTTTGGTCTTTTGCGGATCGTAGTGGGCGAAGGCGACGACTCGCGCCGGCAGCCGCTTGGCATGGCCGTCGAGCTTGCCGATCTCGACCTCGGTACCGACAGCCGAATGGGTGACATCGAGCCTGGCCAGCGCGATGGTCTTGTTCAGCACCGGCGAGCGCATGCCTGACGTGACCACGCCGATCTGGGCACGGCCGACATGCACGCAATCGCCATGGCCGACGTCGACATTGGCGTCGATGTCGAGACCGACCAGCTTCGTCTGCGGGTGCTCCTTGCGGCGGATCAGCGCCTCGCGGCCGACGAAATCGTCGGTCTTGCTCTTCAGCGGCACGGTGAAGCCGATGCCGGCCTCGAACGGATCGGTCTGGTCGGAAAATTCGTATCCGGCGAAGATCAACCCGGCCTCGATGCGCACCATGTCCAGCGCCTGCAGTCCCATCGGCTTCAGCCCGTGAGGCTGGCCGGCTTCCCAGATGGCGTCGAAGACTTTTTCGACGTCGCGCGGGTGGCACCAGATCTCGGAGCCGAGCTCGCCGGTATAGCCGGTGCGCGAGACGACGACCGGAATGCCGTTGCCGCCACCAATGCGGGCGACGGCGAAGCGTAACCATTCGAGTTCGTCGATCGACGAACTCGAAT
>NZ_RZRA01000287.1:0-5885 GCF_003998945.1 Mesorhizobium sp. M7A.F.Ca.CA.003.01.2.1
ATGGCGACGCTCTCGTTCCAGCGCGGCATTTCCGGCGGCCAGCTTGGCGAGGGAGCCGCGATCGCGGTGGCGATGATCCCGTTCCTGCTTGCGGCGATCCTTTTCAGCTATTTCGGGCTGCAACGTCGTAAATGGCAGCAGGGCGGTGGAGACTGACATGGCCGCGATCGAAACGAGCAACCGTCCGAACACGGATGAAGGCGGCATGGGCTATCTTCAGAGCCTGCCCCGGCGCGTGGTGACCGTTTATCTGCCGCTCCTGATCTTCGTCATCGTGCTGCTGTTCCCGTTCTACTGGATGACGATCACGGCGGTGAAACCCAATCTCGAGATGACGGATTATGCCAATTTCAACCCGTTCTGGGTCGTCCATCCGACGCTCGAGCATATTCGGTATCTGCTCTTCGAGACGTCCTATCCGGGTTGGCTTCTCAACACGATCATCATCTCGACCGCCGCAACTTTCCTGTCGCTGCTGGCGGCGGTGTTCGCAGCCTATGCGATCGAACGCTTGAGGTTTTCCGGGGCGCGGCAGGTCGGCTTGGCGATCTTCCTGGCCTATCTCGTGCCGCCCTCGATTCTGTTCATTCCACTGTCGGTGATGGTGTTCAACCTCGGCCTTTACGATACGCCGTTCGCACTGATCCTCACCTATCCGACGTTCCTCATTCCATTCTGCACGTGGCTCTTGATGGGCTACTTCCGCTCGATACCCTTCGAACTGGAAGAATGCGCGCTGATCGACGGAGCGAGCCGCTGGCAAATCCTGACCAAGATAGTTCTGCCGCTGTCGGTGCCCGGCCTGATCTCCGCCGGCATCTTCGCCTTCACCCTGTCATGGAACGAATTCATCTACGCCTTGACCTTTATCCAGTCGTCCGAAAACAAAACCGTGCCGGTCGGCGTGCTTACCGAACTCGTACGTTCGGACGTCTATGAATGGGGAGCCCTGATGGCAGGCGCGCTGATCGGCTCCCTGCCGGTGGTGGTGCTCTATTCATTCTTTGTCGAGCACTACGTCTCCTCGATGACGGGGGCGGTCAAGGAGTGAGGCTGAGGCGGAAATCCCACCCTCGGCCGGCAGCTTCGATCCGATCCCCGCACTCCGCTCCCTCTCCTTCCCGCAAGCCTGCCACAAGCTTGTTGAGGCATGGTCTGGTCAGGGAAAACCGGTAAAAGGCGGACTTTCTTGGCGATTTCTCCACCCAGCGACATCGTTATGGATGTGGCCCGAGCCGTCGACCCGGCGGATATCGAGACCGCTCGCGCCGCGCTGGCAAAGCGGGCCGGCGGCGCTGCGGGCACGTTTTCACTCGACACCGCCGCTTCCGTCGATGCCGGCTCGATCCTGTCGCGCGCCACCGCCGACAAGGCCGCCGCCGCAACCGACCCGGCCAAGAAATTCAAGAAGTTCGAGGCGATGGTGCTGCAGACCTTCATCCAGAACATGCTGCCCAAGGACACCGAGGGCGTCTACGGCAAGGGCCTGGCCGGCGACATGTGGAAATCGCAGCTTGCCGAGCGGGTGGCGGACGTAATGGCCGAACGCGGCGGCATCGGCATCGCCAAATCGATGCTCGCCGACCACTATCTCGAAGGCAAGCGCGTCGTGCCCGTCGGTCCGGTTTCGGGCGGGCCGGAAAAGACCGAGGTCGACCAGCAAAACAGCCTGTCGACCTCGCTGGTCCATCAATTGCAGCGCAAGGCTGCGGGATCGATGACCGGTGACGAGACGACCATAAAAACAAATATCAAGATCTAAACTGGGAAACGCCATGGCCGACTTTTCGGAATCCACCCCCAACCTGCCAGCACGCACGACCACGTCGGAAGCGCCGATCCCGTTCGCGCGGCCCGGCAACCTCGCCGCCATCATCGGCCGCATCGAGGAAGTGGTCGAGGAAGAGACGGCAGGCATCCGCAACGCCACCAACTATGATCTCAAGGCATCGAACGCCCGCAAGAGCCGCTACCTCTACGAGTTGACCCGCGCCATGAAGGGCGGCAGCGAAGCCGAATTCCTCGAGCAGCACCGCGAGGGCCTGACCCGGCTGCGCCAGAAGCTGGCGAAGAACGAAGCGGCGATCCTGGCGCATCTCAGCGCGGTCAACGAAGTCGCCAGCCTGCTGCGGCACGCCATCCAGCGCGCCGAGACCGACGGCACCTATTCCGCCGGCGAGTTCGGCTGGATAAAGGCGTGATGGCGAACACAGGCGACACATCGGAGATCCTGCCTCGGCAACGGCGCCGTGCCGCGTTGCCATTGCAAGGGACTGACCAAGGGACTGACAAGGCCCGATGATCAAGGTCATCGCCATCGCCGTCTGGATCTGCGCCGCAACGCTGGGCGCCGTGTTCTATTCTTTCCAGGCGGCCGGCGAGCGCGGTGTCGGCGAAACGCCGAAGCCGATGCTGGGCGGCCTCGACTACGTCAAGACCGACATCATTTCGGTGCCGCTGATCCGCGATTCCGAGATCGGCGGCTATTTCCTGACCAAGCTTGTCTACACGGTCGAACCCGAGCAGATCAAGAAACTGTCCATTCCGGCCGAAGCGCTGATCACCGACCAGGTCTATTCCTACCTCTATTCCAATCCGCAGATCGACTTCACCAACAAGGCGACGATCGATCTCGATGCCTTCCGCGCCGCCATCCGCGATACCGTCAACACGCGTGTCGGGGCGCCTTTGGTGCATGAGGTTCTGATCGACCAGGTCAATTTCCTGTCGAAGGACGAAATCCGCGACAACTGGCTGCGCCGCAAGAAAAGCGAGACGGCGAGCGAAATGACCAAGGCGTTCAAGGAACACTGAGTTGCCGGGCTCGCATTTCCGGCCTCCTCCAGGCTCGCCTGCCGCAACGGCAGGAACCAACCGCCTGAATTCGCGTTGACGTAAACGTCAACGCAAAGCTATATGCGGCAGCGACCGTGATCGCGAAACCGCGGCACGGGCTTCGGCTGGATCGAAGCGCCGTTGCGAGACAGATGCAACCAGACAAGGAGAACAGCGTGAGCGTTCAGGAGATTGCCGAGAAGATCAAGTCGCGCGTGGCCAGCAGCGGGTTCGATCGTTCCGTGAAATTCGACACCGGCAGCGACGGCGTCATCGTCATCGACGGCGCAACCGTCTCGAACACCGATGCACCCACCGACTGCACCATCAAGCTCTCGCTCGACGATCTCGATTCGCTGATCGCTGGCGACCTGAACCCGACAATGGCGTTCATGACCGGCAAGATAAAGGTCGAAGGCGACATGACCGTTGCCATGGCGCTCAGCCAGCTGATCGGCTGAAGGCATGCAGGCGCCCAAGGTGGCGCCCACCAATCGCGAAAAAACGCCGCCTTTTCGGGCGGCGTTTTTGCATGAAATGCTGGCGGCTTCGTATCTCAGGCCGCCGATATCAATTCCTGCGCCTTCAGCTTGCGGCCGGCCGCCCTCAGCGTGCCGTGCACGCCGTCAAGCGCGCCTTCCACCAGTTCCAGCGCCAGCAGGCGGTGCCGCTCATAGGGTCCCGGCATGGCAAGCGAACCGGTCTTCTCGGCCGAGAAGCCGAAGCGCGCGTAATAGGGCGCATCGCCGACCAGAAGGATCGCGGCATGGCCAAGACGTGCCGCCTCGGCGATGGCATGGCGCATCAGGGCCGAGCCGATGCCGGCGTTCTTGAGCGACGGATCGACGGCAAGCGGGCCAAGCAGCAGCGCAGCCGCACCGCCCTCGCCCAGCCTGACGTCCCACAGCCGCACGGTGCCGGCGACGCCGCCCGAGCCATCGCGGGCGACGAAGACCAGGCCTTCCGAGGGCCGCCGGCCACGCCGCAGCTTCTCCGACGACTTTTTCCTGCGCTTCGGCCCCATCGCCCGATCGAGCAACGCCTCGCGCGCCGCAACATCGGCGGCGGTTTCGGCAACCATCACAAAGGCCGGTGCGTGGCCCCCAATTTCAACTGGCATTTCCATTTCCGTAATCCCTGGCGAGCGGAGATCTGTTCCACAGGCGAGCCCGGGTGGACGAAAGTCGCCCACCTGGGATGATCTGATCGGCTCTCTCAGCGCATTTTCAGGCGAAGTTGTGTCCGGTTCGCCGTTCGAAAATGCGCTGAGCAAGCGCCGTCAGATCACGTAGGATCGGAGAGGCTCGAAGCCGTTGAAGGCGACCGCCGAGTAGGTGGTCGTGTAGGCGCCGGTGCCTTCGATCAGCACCTCGTCGCCGATGGTCAGCGACAAAGGCAGCAGATAGGGCGTCTTCTCGTACATCACGTCGGCCGAATCGCAGGTCGGGCCGGCGAGCACGCAAGGTGCGGTCTCCGTGCCGTCATGCGCGGTGACGATCGGGTAGCGGATCGCCTCGTCCATCGTCTCGGCCAGGCCGCCGAACTTGCCGATGTCGAGGAACACCCAGCGCACATTGTCGTTGGCGGCCTTCTTCGAGATCAGCACGACTTCCGACTTGATGACGCCGGCATTGCCGACCATGCCACGGCCCGGCTCGATGATGGTCTCCGGAATGGCATTGCCGAAATGCTTGCGCAGCGCCGAGAAGATCGCCTGGCCATAGGCCTGGGCGGCCGGCACGTCACGCAGATAGCGCGTCGGGAAACCACCGCCCATATTGACCATCTTCAAGACGATGCCTTCCTCGGCGAGCGTCGCGAACACCACCTTGGCGTCGGCCAGCGCGCGGTCCCAGGCGGTCAGGTCGGTCTGCTGCGAGCCGACATGGAACGACACGCCATAGGCGTCGAGGCCGAGCCCCTTGGCATGGCGCAGCACGTCGACGGCCATCGCCGGCACGCAGCCGAACTTGCGCGACAGCGGCCACTCGGCGCCCTCGCCATCGGTCAGCACGCGGCAGAACACGCGCGCACCGGGCGCGACGCGGGCGATCTTCTCGACCTCTTCGACGCAATCGACGGCGAACAGGCGGATGCCGAGCTGGTAGGCGCGTGCGATGTCACGCTCCTTCTTGATGGTGTTGCCGAAGGAGATGCGGTCCGCCGGTGCACCAGCGTCCATCGCCATCTCGACTTCGGCAACGGAAGCGGTGTCGAAGGACGAGCCCATCGCAGCAAGCAGGCGCAGGATTTCCGGCGCCGGGTTTGCTTTCACCGCATAGTAGATCCTGGAATCGGGCAGCGCCTTCTCGAAGGCGCGGAAATTGTCGCGCACGACATCGAGGTCGACGACGAGGCAGGGGCCGGTCGGACGTCGGGTGGCGAGGAAGTCAAGGATGCGCTGGGTGGCCATCGGGGTCTCTCCATCAGCGCCTTTCGGCGCGCAATAAGGCTGCGGGACGCGGGCTGTCGGCCTCGCGAACTCGCGGTGGACAAAGGCGGGACGGAAATCCATGGAACCAGCCGGTGGAGACCCCGGAACCATGAAGCGCCGTCTCGCGGCGGTGAACCTTGGCCTTGCCCGGCCTCGGTTCGCTTTGTCTGCCTTGGCTTGGATGGGAGACCCGTCCGCACTGCCGGCAATGAAGGTGTGCCTCTTCAGTAACCCCGGTTTTTGGACAACCGGCAGAACACCAGAAAGGCCCGCACCGTCGTTGCTTCAAGGTGTCCTCGGGCTGGCGGTTGGCCGCTAGACCGACTGGAGGGGTTGGCTCCAGTTACCTTACCGATTTCCCTCACCATTCGAGGATCGGCGGACACCCACAGGCACGTGCGACTTTGGGCAAGCGCGATATAAGGGCGAAGACTTTCACAATCAATAAAAATCGTATCGCAGGTTGTAAAATTTCTGGCGTCGAACAATGTTGCGGCAACCGTATCCGGATATCGAACGATGACAGGCACGCACGGCCCTCTCAACGCCTTTCTCGATCTTCGCCAGATGCCCGTGGCACATGCCCAGCTCGGCCCGTTGGCCGGCCTGCGGCCTG
>NZ_RZRA01000288.1:0-5862 GCF_003998945.1 Mesorhizobium sp. M7A.F.Ca.CA.003.01.2.1
CCTTCCAGTCGACCGAGGTCGCTTTGGCCAGGATGGTGATGCCGCGCTCCTTTTCGAGGTCGTTGGAATCCATGGCGCGCTCGGCCACGCGCTGATTGTCTCGGAAGGAGCCGGACTGCTTCAAAAGCTGGTCGACCAGGGTGGTCTTTCCATGGTCGACGTGCGCGATGATCGCGATATTACGGATTTTCATGTTCTGGTCTCGGAAGCGTTGCAGGCAGCAGGCCAAAAGGCGCTGCCTCTTTCGGTTGCGCGGCTCATACAGGGTTTTTCGCAGTTGCGAAAGAGGAGGCGCGTCACCAAATACTCATCAAATCTTAAGCATCTGCGTGTGAGATGATTTTGTTAACCAAGGCGGGAACCCCTCGGGGCCCGGGCAGTTCGAACGTCATGACCGATAAACTCAACCGATTCTGGCCGCTCATCGCCTCTGTTGCCTTCGCCGTCCTGCTGGCGGCCAACGCCGCGCAGTCGGCCGCGACGACGAAGGAATCACGGCCTGCCTTGCCGTCAGAGGCACAGTCGGCCGAGCAGATTTTCGCCGACGCGCCCGACGGCGTCGACCCGGTGGTGACCGGCCCGGTCAGCGCCGCCTTCAAGCAGCGGCAGGACGCCGCCAACTGCGACAGCGCCGTCTGGCCGAATATCCCCATGGTCTGCTACCCGGACTAAGGCATCGCGCGCCCTAGACGCGCGCGACACCTTTCCATCAGCGCGCGCTTATGCCGACCGCACCGGGTCGAGCGTCACCTTGTAGAGTTCATTGTCGTCGCGATCCATCAGCCGCACCGTCATCTGCTCGCTGGCGCCTGAAATATCGACCAGCCCGAAGAATTGCAGACCTGCCGAGGGCGGCAGGTTCTGTCCCTGTTCGGCGGTCGGCGCCTTGATGAACTTCAGCTCCGGACCGAACGTCATGTCGAAATCGTTCGGCCCGAACGTTCCGGCATGGATCGGACCCGAAACGAATTCCCAGAACGGATTGAAATCCTGGAACTGCGCCTTGTCCGGGTTGTAATAATGCGCGGCCGTGTAATGCACGTCGGCGGTGAGCCAGACGGTGTTGCTGATGCCGGCATTCTTGATGAAGCGCAGCAGGTCGGCGATCTCGAGCTCACGCCCTTTTGGCAAGCCATTGTCGCCATTGCTGACTGCTTCGGCACCAACCTTCTTGGTGCCGTCGTCCCAGACGACGAGGCCGAGCGGCATGTCGGCGGCGATGATTTTCCAGGTCGCCTTCGAATTCGCCAGTTCGCGCTTCAGCCATTTCGTCTGCTGTTCGCCGAGCATGCGCGATTGCGGCGTCATCTCATCCTGCATGTCGGGACCATTGGGGCCGCGATAGGAGCGCATGTCGAGGAAGAACACGTCGAGCAGCGGCCCGTAGGCGATCTTGCGATAGACGCGGCCGGGCTCGGAAGGTTCGTAGCGGATCGTCGTCATCTCGTGGAAAGCCCGCGCCGCACGGGCCGCCAGCACGTGGATGGATTTTTCCGAATAGCGGCTGTCGGCGCTGAGATCCTTCGAATCCGACCAGTTGTTCAGGACTTCATGGTCGTCCCACTGGTAGAAAGTCGGGCAGATGGCGCTGAGGCCGAGCACGTTCCTGTCCATCATGTTGTACTTCCACTGGTCCCGGTATTCGTCCAGCGTCTCGGCAACCTTGCGTTTGCCGTCGATCAGCACGACGTTCTTCCACTTGCCGCCGCCGGGCAGGTCGACCTCGTCCTTCATGGCGCCGTCGGCATAGATGGTGTCGCCCGAATGCAGGAAGAAGTCGGGCGTGTGCTTGCCGATCGTGGCGTAGGTCTTCATGCCGGTCTCATCGATGCCCCAGCCCTGGCCGGCGGTGTCGCCCGACCAGGCAAAGCGGATGTCGCGCTTCGAGGCCGGCGCCGTCCTGAAGCGCCCGATGATCGGCTCGGAAACGGCGTTGATGTCGGCGAGATCGGCTGCCGTCATGCGATAGAAGATATCCTGGTCCGAAGCGAGGTCGGTGAGCAGCCGCTTGACGGTGTAGTCGCTGGCCGGCGACGTATCGAGCGGCGCCAGGCGTGTCGCAGTGGCGAAGTTCTCCGTCGACGACACTTCGAACATGACGCGCGACGGGCGATCGGTGCGCGTCCACACCATGCCGCTGGTTGCGTCGACATCGCCGGACTGGACGCCATGGGTGAAGGCCGGCCGCTGACTGGCGCGCGAATAGTAGGGCAGCACCAGGCTCGAGACGCCGGCCAGGCCAACGGCGCTGGCGGAGGTGACGAAAGCGCGGCGAGTCATCGAAAGCTTGTTCACGGCTGTCTCCTGGATGGCTTGAACGGTGCCACCAAAATCCAGCGTCAATGTTTCAGGGACATCTCGGGATCATGAAGTTTTTCTGACGATCAACAGGCGGGTGGGCGTTTGCGCGGACGGCGAAGCTGCCGATCTTCCTCCGTGTGGGGGAGATGGCAGCTTGGCCGGTAGCGTCTCTCCCTACGCCGCCTGCGGCTCCGGCTCGAATGCCGGCTTGCTGGTGTTGATCAGCAGCGAGATACAGGCAGCGGCTATTGCCGTCATGCCGGCGATCAGGAAGGCCAGTTCGTAATTGCCCTGCAACTCGCGCATGGTGCCACCGAAGGCGGCGGCGGTCGCCGCACCGATCTGGTGGCCGGCGACGATCCAGCCGAACACGATCGGCCCACTGCGATCGCCGAACGCCTCATTGGCGAGCCTCAGAGTCGGCGGCACGGTGGCGATCCAGTCGAGACCGTAGAGCACGGCGAAGATGATCAGGCTGGTCGCTGAGAAGCCGGAATAGGGCAGGTAGATCAGCGACAGGCCGCGGATGCCGTAATAGACGCCGAGCAGCTTGCGCGGGTCGAAACGGTCGGTGAGCCAGCCCGACAATGTCGTGCCGATCAGATCGAAAATGCCCATCATCGACAGCAGGCCGGCGGCCTGCACCTCGCCGATGCCCATGTCGCCGCAAAACGCGATCAGATGCGTGCCGACCAGCCCGTTGGTGGTGAAGCCGCAGACGAAGAAGGTGGCGAACAGATACCAGAACACCCGCGTGCCGGCGGCACGGCGCAGCGTCGAGAACGTATGCGCCAGAAAGTTGCCCTGTGACGCAGGCGGCGTCGGCGGCACATCGTCAGCCTCGGCGCCATAGCGCACCATGCCGATCGATGCCGGCCGCTCCGGCACCAGCAGCCAGACCAGCGGTATCAGGGCAGCGGTCGCGATCGCGACCGCAATGACAACCGGCTGCCAGCCGCCCGACTGTGCCAGAGCGGCGATCAGCGGCAGGAACACCAGCATGCCCGAGGCACTGGAGGCCGACATCAATCCCATGACAAGGCCGCGATTGGTCTTGAACCAGCGATTGACGATGGTCGCGCCGAGCACGCTGGCGACGGCACCGGAACCAATGCCCGAGAACACGCCCCAGGTGATGAACAGATGCCACGGCTTGGTCATCAGCAGGCTGAGCATGGTCGAGCCCGACATCACCACCAGCGAGGCGAGCAGCGTGCGGCGCAGCCCGATGCGCTCCATCAGGGCTGCGGCAAATGGCCCCGTCAAACCGTAAAGCAGAATGCCGACACCGGCGGCCAGGGAGATGACGTCGCGGCGCCAGCCGAAACTGTTCTCGAGTGGCAGCATCATGACCGAGGGTGCGGAGCGCAGGCCAGCCGCGACCAGCAGGCTGAGGAAGATGACGCCGACCACGACGAAAGCGTAGCGCTGGCCAAAGGGGCGAGATTGAGTTATCATGTTACTGACCGGTACGTTGCAGGGTGGGAACATGTATACGTACCGATCGGTAACATTGTCAATCGAGTCACACGATGCCAACCGACAAAAATATTGAACTGACCATCAGCGACGGTCATGCATCCGCTCCGCCGAAAGCCGCCAAGAAGATCCTCGATGTGGCCTATGACCTGTTCTACCGGCGCGGCATCAGGGCGATCGGCGTCGACGAGATCGTCAAGCGTGCCGGCGTCACCAAGCCCAGCCTCTACCGCAGCTTTCCGTCCAAGGACGAACTGGCCGCTTCCTATCTCAGGCAATATGACCGTGAATACTGGGAGCGCTTCGACGAGGCGGTCGCCGCTCATCCCGGCGACCCGCGCGCTCAGATCAAGGCTTTCCTGACCCGCATCGGCAAGCGCACGCAGGTGGCGGACTATCGCGGCTGCGGCATGACCAATGCGGCGGTCGAATATCCCGACCACAGCCACCCGGCTCGCGTGGTCAGCGAGGCCAACAAGCAGGAACTGCGCCGCCGCCTGCGCGCCATGGCGGCTGCGATGGGCGCGCAAGACCCAGACACGCTCGGCGACGGCCTGCTGCTGCTGATCGAGGGCGCCTATATCAGCGGCCAGTTGTTCGGCCTCGGCGGTCCGGCGCAAGCGGTTGCCCGCAATGCCGACCTGCTGATCGAAGCCAGCTTGAAGAAATAGCGTTTGGCGCTACGCTGCGGCGGCTTGCAACGGAGATTGACCGCCATGCGTGCCATTCTGATCCCGCTTGTCCTGGTCGGTCTCGGTCAGGCGGCGCAAGCCGACGGCATTTCCAGCGCCTACACCGATCTGGATTCGAAAACGGACTGCGTGACCTACGCGCAGGCAGAAGAAGGCGACGGCGACTGGGCCGAACTCGCCTGTTCAGGCTATCGCGGCTATCCCGTACTGATCGCCTATGACGACGCCCGTGAATCGCTGTTCTACGGTTTTCCGCCCGGCGGCGACATGACGACGGTCTGGGAAAGCTTTTCCGGCCTCAATTCGTCCGGAGCCAAAGTCGAATGGCGCATCGAAACCAAGGGCGACACGGCAGTGCCCTATGCCGTCATCCATCGCCGCTCGATCAGCAATCCCGAGGACGAGAAAAAGCCGACCGAGGTGCTGCTCGTCGCCAAGGTCGGCCAGATGGACGCCCGCGACGGCTGCACCGTCGGCCTGGTGCTGGCCACCGGCAATCCCGTCGCCAACGACCAGGCGCGCAAGCTTGCCGACGACAAGGCACGCACCTTCGCCTGCGGCAAGGACAGACACACCGTCATCGGCAAAGTGCCGGCCTTCGGCCGGGTCGACAACTGACCGGTCGGGCTACTTGCTCGCCTTGGCCCGCTCGATCGCGTCGACGATCATCTTCTTGGCGTATTTGGAATCGTGCCAGCCTTCGATCTTGACCCATTTGCCGGGCTCGAGATCCTTGTAGTGCTCGAAGAAGTGCTGCACCTGCTGGCGCGTAATGTCGGGCAGCTGAGTGTATTCGGTGACGTTCTCGTAACGCAGCGTCAGTTTTGGCGACGGCACGGCGATGATCTTCTCATCCTGGCCGGCATTGTCTTCCATGATCAGCACGCCGATCGGCCGCACGTTGATGACGCAGCCCGGCACCAGCGCGCGCGTGTTGCAGACCAGCACGTCGATCGGATCGCCGTCGCCCGACAGCGTGTGCGGCACGAAGCCGTAATTGCCGGGGTAGCGCATCGAGGTGTGCAGGAAGCGGTCGACGAACAGCGTGCCGGCCTCCTTGTCCATCTCGTACTTGATCGGCTCGCCGCCGATCGGCACCTCGATGATGACGTTGACGTCCTCAGGCGGATTCTTTCCGCTGGCTATGGCTTCAATGCGCATGGCTTAAATCCCTCTCTCGATGGACGATCGATAGCGGGCGGCGCGTCATGGTGCAATGCGGCGAATGGTGCTGGGTGCGAATGGAACGCCCAATTGCCGAAAGGCCGGGTTGTCATTCCCAGACGAAAGCGACCTTCTTCAGCGCCTTTTGCTCGAAGATCTCGACGCCCTCGGCGACATCGCGGCCACCGGCGCCGGCATAGAAGGCAAGCGCGTTCTGGTTGTCCTC
>NZ_RZRA01000289.1:0-5857 GCF_003998945.1 Mesorhizobium sp. M7A.F.Ca.CA.003.01.2.1
ACGTGATAGATCGCCTTCATGTTGACGGCGGTTATCAGGTCGAAGGTCTCCTCGTCGACATTGAGCATGTCGCCGTTGCGATGGGTGTAGCCGGCATTGTTGACCATGATGTCGATGCGGCCGAATGCGCTTTTGGCGGCATAGATCATCTCGTCGAATTCGGAGCGCAGCGAGACATCGGTCTGGGTCCAGATCGCCGCTTCGCCGATCTCGCCGGCGACGCGCTCCGCGCCCCTGGCGTTGAGATCGGCGACAACGACCCTGGCACCCTCCTGCGCAAAGCGCCTGGCGATGCCCTCGCCAAAACCGGACGCAGCACCGGTGATGACGGCAACCTTGTTTTCCAGACGCATGTTTTTCCCGCTCATGATTGATGACGATCAACCGGCGCGCCGATAGCGCACATCCGCGCGAACCCGTGGCTTCTGGCCGGATTGCTCGAAAGATGTGCGGCCATCGCCGATTTCTCCTTTGGCTTTCGCGTCGATCCCGCTCTATGCTGCAACTGCGAAGGCTTCCGGTGCCGCGCCTGTCGACAAGCCTCCGGGTCATCGGACTGTCAAGGGGCAGGCGCATACACCCAGATGTGACACCATGGCACTGGAAAATTTAAATCGATTAGATTATATCAGCCGCGTCACAGCGACCGGCGTCAGAGCGGACAGACCATGACCAGCCAGATCATCCCCGTCGATCCTTTCGACTTCATCATTTTCGGCGGCACCGGCGATCTGTCGGAGCGCAAGCTTCTGCCGTCGCTCTATTATCGCCAGCGCGACCATCAGTTTTCGGAGCCGACACGCATCATCGGCACCTCGCGCTCGAAGATGAGCGACGAAGAATTCCAGGCCTTCGCCAAGCAGGCGATCTCGGACCACGTCAAACCGGCCGACATCGACGCCAAGGAACTGAAGACCTTTCTGGCGCGGCTGTCCTACGTCTCCGCCGATGCGACGAGCGGCGCCGGCTTCGACAAGCTCAAGAAGGCGATCGGCGACAGCGACCGCATCCGCGCCTTCTACCTGGCGGTGGCGCCGGCGCTGTTCGGCGACATCTCGCACAAGCTGAAAGAGCACAATCTGATCACGCCGAACTCGCGCATCGTGCTGGAAAAGCCGATCGGCCGCGATCTCGATTCGGCACGCAAGCTCAACGACCTGGTCGGCGACGACTTCCACGAAAGCCAGATCTTCCGCATCGACCATTATCTCGGCAAGGAGACGGTGCAGAACCTGATGGCGCTGCGCTTTGCCAACGCGCTCTACGAACCGTTGTGGAATTCAGCCCATATCGACCATGTCCAGATCACCGTGGCCGAGACCGTCGGCCTGGAGGACCGCGTCACCTATTACGACAAGGCCGGCGCGCTGCGCGACATGGTGCAGAACCATATGCTGCAGCTCTTGTGCCTCGTCGCCATGGAAGCGCCGTCGTCGATGGATGCCGACGCCGTGCGCGACGAAAAGCTGAAGGTGCTGCGGGCACTGAAGCGCATCAACGGCAACGAAGCGCCGAAGCACACCGTGCGCGGGCAGTATCGCGCCGGGGCTTCGGCCGGCGGACCGGTGAAAGGCTATGTCGAGGAACTCGGCAAGGACAGCAACACCGAGACCTTCGTCGCCATCAAGGCCGAGATCGGCAATTGGCGCTGGTCGGGCGTTCCGTTCTATCTGCGTACCGGCAAACGGCTGGCGACGCGGGTTTCGGAAATCGTCATCGAATTCAAGCCGATCCCGCATTCGATCTTCGGCGACAGCGCCGGACCGATCTTCGCCAACCAGCTTGTCATCCGGCTGCAGCCGGACGAAGGCGTCAAGCAGTTCATCATGATCAAGGATCCGGGCCCGGGCGGCATGCGGCTGCGCCAGATTTCGCTCGACATGAGTTTCGCGCAGTCCTTCGACGGCCGCGCACCGGACGCCTATGAGCGGCTGATCATGGACGTCATCCGTGGCAACCAGACCCTGTTCATGCGCCGTGACGAAGTCGAGGCGGCGTGGAAATGGATCGACCCGATCCAGAATGCCTGGGAAAGTGCCAGGCAGGAGGCGCAGGGCTACACGGCGGGCACCTGGGGTCCATCGGCCTCGATAGCGCTGATCGAACGTGACGGGCGGACATGGCACGAGAGCAATTGAACAGCGCCGCCTACAGCTGGAACGGCTTCAGCGGGCGCCAGGAACTGGCGGCAGCCCTTGCCGGCCATGTTGCAGGCAGACTGACCAAGGCGATCGCCGAGCGCGGCACGGGGTTGCTCGCCGTCTCCGGCGGCACCACGCCGGCAAAATTCTTCGCCGCCCTTTCAGCGATACCCATCGCCTGGGACAAGGTGATCGTGACGCTGGTCGACGAGCGTTTCGTGCCGGCCTCCTCGCCACGCTCCAATGCCGGGCTGGTGGCCGCCAATCTGTTGCAGAACGCGGCCAAGGCGGCTCGTTTCGTGCCGCTCTATCACGAAGCCACCAGCATCGAGGATGCGGCCTCGTCCGACGATGCAGCGCTCCGATCCTTGCCCTGGCCGCTCGATGTCGTCGTGCTCGGCATGGGGCCGGACGGCCACACCGCCTCGTTCTTTCCCGATGCCGCCGACCTGGCAACGCTGCTCGACCCGTCTTCCGACAGGATCGTGCTGCCGGTTCATGCGGCAAGTGCGGGCGAGCCGCGGCTGACCCTGTCGCTGGCCCGCATCGTCGAAGCCGGCTTCATCGCGCTGCACATCGAGGGTGAGGACAAGCGTATCGCCTTCGACGGCGCGGTGGCGCCCGGGCCGCGAAAGCCAATCCGCGCCGTGCTCGACGCAGCGCAAAAGCCCGTAGAGGTTTTCTGGGCACCCTGATTCTCGATTTACACCGGTCCCGGCAAACGGCGGGAGGATGTTTCCGGGACCTCGCCTGAAAGGACCGACACCATGACCGCCAGACGCGACATCGAAGCCATTACCGAACGCATCCGCCAGCGCTCTAAGCCCGGCCGCGAGCGTTATCTCGGCCGCATCGCCGAGGCGTCGAACCGCACCGCCAACCGGGCCGTTTTGTCGTGCGGCAACCTCGCTCACGGCTTTGCGGTGTGCAGCCCCTCGGAAAAGCTCGCGCTGGGCGCCGACAAGGTGCCGAACCTCGGCATCATCACCTCCTATAACGACATGCTGTCGGCGCATCAGCCGTTCGAGAGCTTCCCCGCGCTGATCAAGGATGCAGCCCGCAAAGCCGGCGGCATCGCCCAGGTGGCAGGCGGCGTGCCGGCGATGTGCGACGGCGTCACCCAGGGCCAGCCCGGCATGGAGCTGTCGCTGTTTTCGCGCGATGTCATCGCCATGGCCGCCGCGATCGGCCTGTCGCACAACATGTTCGACGCCGCCGTCTATCTCGGCGTCTGTGACAAGATCGTGCCGGGGCTGGTGATCGCCGCCCTCACCTTCGGCCATCTGCCGGCGGTGTTCATTCCGGCCGGACCGATGACATCAGGCCTGCCCAATGACGAAAAGGCCAAGGTCCGCCAGCTCTACGCCGAGGGCAAGGCCGGACGCGCCGAACTGCTGGAGGCCGAGTCCAAATCTTACCATGGACCGGGCACCTGCACCTTCTACGGCACGGCGAATTCCAACCAGATGCTGATGGAGATCATGGGCCTGCACACGCCGGGCGCGTCCTTCGTCAATCCAGGCACGCCGCTGCGCGAGGCTTTGACCCGCGAGGCGACCAAGCGGGCGCTGGCGATTACTGCGCTTGGCAACGCCTATACGCCCGTCGGGCGGATGATCGACGAGCGCTCGATCGTCAACGGCGTCGTCGGCCTGCATGCCACCGGCGGCTCGACCAATCACACCATCCACCTGATCGCCATGGCGGCGGCGGCCGGCATCGCCATCACATGGCAGGATATTTCCGACCTGTCGGAAGCGGTGCCGCTGCTGGCGCGGGTCTATCCGAACGGCCTCGCCGACGTGAACCATTTCCACGCCGCCGGCGGGCTCGGCTTCCTGATCCGCGAACTGCTCGACGAAGGCATCCTGCATGAGGATGTGCAGACGGTGTGGGGCGAAGGCCTGCGGCCCTATGCGGTCGAGGCAAAGCTCGGCGCCGACGGAGGCGTGGTGCGCGAAGCCTCGCCGCGGACAAGCGGCGACGAAAAGGTGCTGGCGCCTTTCAACAAGGCGTTCCAGGCGACCGGTGGCCTGAAGGTGCTGTCAGGCAATCTCGGCCACGCCGTCATCAAGACTTCCGCGGTGAAGCCGGAGCGGCGTATCATCGAGGCGCCGGCCAGGGTCTTCGACAGCCAGCAAGGGCTGAACGATGCGTTCAAGGCAGGCACGCTGACCGGCGACTTCATCGCCGTCATCCGCTTCCAGGGGCCGAAGGCCAACGGCATGCCGGAACTGCACAAGCTGACCACCGTGCTCGGCATCCTGCAGGATCGCGGCCAGCGCGTGGCGCTGGTCACCGACGGGCGCATGTCGGGCGCCTCCGGCAAGGTGCCGGCGGCGATCCATGTCACACCGGAAGCGGTCGAGGAGGGTCCTATCGCCAGGATCCACGAAGGCGACATCATCCGGCTCGACGCCGATGCCGGCACGCTGGAAGTGCTGGTGCCGGCCGGCGATTTCGCGCTGCGCCGGACGGCGGATGCCGACCTCATCGGCAACGAGTTCGGTTTCGGCCGCGAGCTGTTTGCCGGCTTCCGGCAATTGGTCGGCCGCGCCGATCATGGCGCCAGCGCCTTCGGCACGGCCTGACGGCAGTTCTGCGCAACCCATGAAAAGGGGCGGCACTTGGCCGCCCTCTTGCGGTTGTGCATACGATTCTATTGCACGGTTAGCTCAGCTCGCTCGCCGGCCTTGACCGTCACGTTGCCTTCTTTCGAACTGTTGTCGGATTTCTCCGAGACGACGGCATAGTCGCCCGCCGGGATCGCTGCCTGGTACTTCTGGTCGAATGCATAGCCAAGCGACTTGCGGTTGCCGTTGATGTCCTTCTTGGCCTCGAAAATCTCGATCTTCGAGGCTCCCGGCGCGGTGATCGCCAGCACGCCGGCATTCATTGCGATTTTCAGATCCTGAAATTCGCCGACCTTGACGGTGAACGGCTGCTCGACAACGGCGAGATCAACCGTCGCAATCAAGACATAGTCATCGGCCGGCAGATCGAATTTGCTGTCGGGTCCGTAGGCATAGGTCACCTCGTCCCTGGTTCCATCGATCTTCTTTTTTGCCTTGAGCACCTTGAAGCCGATGCCTGAACCGTCCGCCTTGTCGCCGCCGGCAGCATAATAAGCATTGGCAACGACATGGCCGACACCGACAATCATGTTCTTTTCCACGGTCTTGCCGGCAGCCAGCGGAATCGTTTCGGTAGCCACCCCCTGGCCGATCGTGACCGTCACTTTCTCGTCGCCGGCCGGCAACACGGCTTTCGTGGTCCCATAGAAGGTGGCGGGCATGTCAGCACCCGGATAATCGATGACGATAGCCGCGCCATCGACGACATCTGCCCCCTCGCTCGGTCGCGGATGGATGATGAGCGTGCCGGCATTCAAGTTGAAGAGAGGCGCGTAGACTTGGCCCGCCTCGATCTTGACTTTCTGCTCGGTCTTGGCCTGGCCGTCGCTGGCCACGACGATATAGTCGCCCGGTTCCAGATTGGCCTTGTAGGCGCCGTATTCGGTGCTGACGTAGTCGCCGCGCGTACCGTCGGGTTTCGCCTTGTAGATCTCCCAGGCGTTGCCGTCAGTGACGGGATCGCCGCCCTCGGCAAGCACCGCTATCGGCAGGAAATTGAAGTCCGGTTTGGCCGGCTCGGGCGCGGGTGCCGGCGCAGGTGCCGGAGCCGGTTCAGGAGCCGGCGCTGGTGCTGCCACGGTC
>NZ_RZRA01000028.1:0-14172 GCF_003998945.1 Mesorhizobium sp. M7A.F.Ca.CA.003.01.2.1
GCGCTACACCGCCGATGTCGGCCAGGATCCGGAATTCCCGGATGTTTCGGCCAGGGATGCGGCGGTGCTGCATGAATTGAAGGCGCTTGGCCGGCTTTGACAGGCCGGCCAGCTTGATCGGTGCACAAATGCCACGCCGGGCGGGTGAAAACCGCCCGCGCGTTGCCCTTAACGAGTGGTTGAGGTAAACACGCGAAACTCCGGAAGACAAATTGTCGCCGGATTTCCGTCGCAAGTGCTTGGACGATGGGGACCGGCCACGAGGCTGGTGGCAATCGAGAGGCTGTCTAGAGTGGGACTTTTTGGCATGACCGAGAGATATAATGCGCGCCTGGCGCTGCTGGCGCCGCTTGTCGCGTCGGGCCTCGCTTTGTCCGGCTGCATGGGCTCTCCGACCTACGGCACCGACAAGACCGCCGGCGAACAGCTGGCCGGCGATATTTCAGGCGCCTTTTCATTTGCGCCGAAGCGCAAGGAACAGATCGACTACAAGCCGCGTCCGACGCTTGTAAAGCCGGCGCCCGGCCAGAAGGAAGCGCTGCCGGCCCCGCAGGACAGCATCGAGACGGCGAGCGCCGAATGGCCCGAATCGCCCGAGCAGCGCCGCGCCCGCTTGCGGGCCGATGCCACCGCCCATCAGAACGACCCGGCCTATCAGTCGGAGATCGTCGACGACGTGCAAACCGATCCGGCCTCGGTGAAAAGGGCGATGGCGGAGTCAGGCTCGAGCCACCCGCCGGCATGGACACCGGCCGATTCCGACAAAGGCCGTGCCGCCGAGATCCAGCGTCGCCTCGCCGACAGCAAGCAGGGCGATCCGAACACCCGCAAATATCTGAGCGAGCCTCCAGTGCAGTATCGTGTCGCGGCCGGCACCGCTCCGCAGAACGAGCTTGGCGAGGACGAGTACAAGAAGGAACGCCGTCTCAAGAAAGAGGCGGAAGGCAAGAAGGGCAGCGGCTGGTTCGATTGGCTGTAAGAACACCGAATTGTGTCGCCGGGCGTAGCGCCCGCTTCAGCCGCGCCGCTCCCGAAAAAATCCTTTAAGCAGCAGGCCTGCTTCGGTCTCGCCCATGCCCGGATAGATGTCGGGCGCGTGGTGGCAGGTCGGCGAGGCGAAGAAGCGCACGCCATTGACCACAGCGCCGCCCTTGTCGTCGGCGGCGCCGAAATAAAGCCGGCGCAGCCGGGCGAAGGAAATGGCGCCGGCGCACATGGCGCAAGGCTCCAGCGTCACATAGAGATCGTGCCCGGTCAGCCGCTCGGCCGACAGTTTGCGGCAGGCTTCGCGGATGACCAGCATCTCGGCATGCGCGGTCGGGTCGGCAAGTTCGCGTGTGCGGTTGCCGGCGCTGGCGACAACACCAGCGCCGTTGGCGATGACGGCGCCGACCGGCACTTCGCCTCGCAAGGCGGCAGCTTCGGCCTCCTTCAGCGCCAGCGCCATGAAATCGGGCCGCTTCACGCGATTTCCACTCCGATTATCTCCTCGCCACCTGACGGTGATCCTGTTATGGAGCGCATGACATCGAAAATCGGGACTCGGTTTTCGAAAATGATCATGCGCCACATCAAAAGTGCTACAGCGTTCGTTGCGCGCCCGAAAGGATGCGCCACGCTGTAGCAGCGCAAACGGATAAAGGCCACATGGACGACAACGACAAGAAATTCCGACCCAGGAAGGGGCCGGCCAAGAGTGGGCCGAAAGCCGCGGGACCGCGCAGCCGCGATGGCGCCGCGGGCAAGGGCGGCAAACCGTCCTTTGGCGCCAAGAAACCTTACGCACCGCGTGGCGACCGGCCGATGGCTGCCGATGGCGAGCGGCCGAAGCGCGATTTCAAGGGCGGCGACAAGCCTTTCAGCAAAGGCCCGCGTCCCGAAGGCAAGCCTTTTGAGAAACGCGAGGGGCCGCGCAAGCCCTATGCACCGCGCGGCGATCGCCCAATGGCCGCCGAAGGCGAGCACAAGCCCTATGAAAAGCGCGAAGGACCGCGCAAGCCCTACGCACCGCGCGGCGATCGTCCAATGGCCGCAGAAGGCGAGCGCAAACCGTATGAAAAGCGCGAGGGGCCACGCAAGCCCTATGCGCCGCGCGGCGACCGCCCGGTGGCCGCTGAAGGCGAGCGCAAGCCCTACGAGAAGCGCGAAGGGCCACGCAAACCCTATGCACCGCGGGGCGACCGGCCGGCTGCGGCGGCAGCGGGCGGCGAAAAGCGCTTCGACCGTCCCAAGCGCGATTTCAGTGACCGCGCCCCGCGTGACGCCGTCGATCGCCCAAAGCGTGACTTCAGCGATCGCCCGAAGCGGGATTTCAACGATCGGCCGCAAGGCGCGTCAGGCGGCAGCTTCAAGCCACGCCCGCGTCCCGCCGAGGCTGCGGAAGAGGCAGGCGAGCGCATCGCCAAGCGGCTGGCCCGCGCCGGCCTCGCCTCGCGCCGCGATGCCGAGGAGCTGATTGCCGCCGGCCGCGTCAAGGTCAATGGTCGCGCTCTGACTTCACCGGCCTTCAACGTGATGCCTGATGACATCATCCATCTCGACGGTATGGAAATCCCGCCGATCGAGCGCACAAGGCTGTTCCTGTTCCACAAGCCGGCCGGCGTCGTCACCACCAACCGCGATCCCGAGGGCCGCAAGACCGTCTTCGACGTGCTGCCGGCTGAATTGCCACGGCTGATGACCATCGGCCGGCTCGACATCAACACCGAAGGCCTGCTGCTGCTCACCAATGATGGCGGCCTGTCGCGCGTGCTCGAACTGCCGGCCACCGGCTGGCTGCGCCGCTACCGCGTGCGCGTCCACGGCAAGGTCGAGGAAAGCGCGCTTGCCGGCCTGCGCGAAGGCATCGCCGTCGACGGCGTCTTTTACGGCGCCATCGAAGCGACGCTCGATCGCGAGCAAGGCACCAATGCCTGGCTGACGATCGGCCTGCGCGAGGGCAAGAACCGCGAAGTCAGGAACATCCTGGGTTCGCTCGGCCTCGACGTGACGCGGCTGATCCGTATCTCCTACGGGCCGTTCCAACTCGATGACCTCGCCGAGGGCCATGTGCTGGAAATCAAGGGCAGGGTGTTGCGCGACCAGCTTGGCGAGCGCCTGGTCGAGGAATCCGGCGCCAATTTCGACGCCGATGTCACCAAGCCGTTTTCCAACAAGCCGGTGCGGCGCACCGAAGTTCGCGAGCCGGAGCCGGAACGGCCGAAATTCACCCGCGATGGCGAGCGCCGCCCGATCGGCGAGGGCGGGTTGATCAAGAATCGCAAGCGCCGCGAAGGCAGCCGCGATGAGGCTCTGGGCAAACTGTCGACAAGCCCCGACAGAAACGCTGAGAAGAGTTTTGGCGAACGCGCCCCGCGTCCCGAACGCAGCTTTGGCGACAAGCCGCGCGGCAATTTCGGCGACAAACCGCGCGGTGGCTTCGGCGACAAGCCGCGTGGTGCTTTTGGTGGCAAGCCGGGCGGTGGCAAAAAGTCCGAGCGCGAGCAGCGGCCGATCGAGCCGCCCGGCCAGCGCAAGGCCAATGTCTGGATGGCGCCAGGCGCGCGACCGATCGGCAAGGGCAGGGCCGAAGCTGACGCCGCCAAGGCGGCTGACGCCAAGGCGCGCAAGGCCTCGTTCAAACCGACCTATGGCAAACCGGCCGGTGCAAAGCCGTTCGGCAAGCCGCGCGGCGAACGTCCGGGCGGGGCTGGCGGCGGTGAGCGTCCGCGCAACGGTCCCCGAGGCCCCAAAGCGAGATGAGAATCGTCGGCGGTGAGTTTCGCGGGCGTCCGTTGGCGACGCCGCGCTCGAGCGCCATCCGTCCGACGACCGATCGTACCCGCGAGGCGGTCTTCAACGTGCTGGCGCATCGCTTTGCCGAGCAATTGGACGGGGCACGCGTGCTCGACCTGTTCGCCGGCACCGGCGCGCTGGGACTGGAAGCGCTGTCGCGCGGTGCCTCCTACGGTGTCTTCATCGAGGAATCGGCGGAAGGCCGTGGCCTGATCCGCGACAATGTCGAGGCCTTCGGGCTCACCGGCCGCACCAAGATCTTCCGCCGCGATGCCACCGGCCTCGGCGAGGCCGGCACGCTGGCGCCGTTCGGCCTTGTCTTCGCCGACCCGCCCTATGGCAAGGGCCTTGGCGAGCGCGCCTTGCAGTCGGCCAAAGCCGGCGGCTGGCTTCGCCCCGGCGCGCTGTGCGTGGTCGAAGAGGCCGCGGTGGCGTCCTTCGAGCCAGGCCCCGGCTTTTCGGTGCTGGACGAACGCAACTATGGCGAGACCGTCATCCGCTTCATCGAGGCGGCCTGATACGCCTCGTATCCTTGGCCGGGCATCCATGGGCCGGCCTCTTTGCCGCCGCCTTTGCCGGCAACATGATCAACAAATCACTTTGCTTGTCGCCAGCACCTTGCCTATCGTCTGTCGACAGAACCGGAGCCGTTGATGACATCCAGGATTGAATGGCTGCGGGGAACGCTGTTGGCGACCTCCTTGGCTTTTGTCACGACCAGCCCAGTGCTGGCCGAGAGCCCCGTCTTGCCCAACACGGTTCCGGCCGAGTTCAAGGTCACGGATTTCCTGCTCGACAACGGCATGGAGGTGGTCGTCATTCCCGACCACCGTGCGCCGATCGTCACCCACATGGTCTGGTACAAGATCGGCAGCGCCGACGAGCCGCCCGGCAAATCCGGCATCGCGCATTTCTTCGAACATCTGATGTTCAAGGCAACGACCAACCATGCGGCCGGCGAGTTCGACCGCGCCGTCTCCGATATCGGCGGATCCAACAACGCCTTCACCTCCTATGACTACACCGCTTTCCACGAGACGGTGGCGCCGTCGGCACTCGGGCTGATGATGAGCTTCGAGGCTGACCGCATGCGCAACCTCATCCTCACCGATGATGTCATCAAGACCGAGCGCGACGTCATCCTCGAGGAGCGCCGCTCGCGTATCGACAACAGCCCCGAGGCTGTGCTGGACGAGGAGGTCGATGCGACGCTGTGGCAGAACCAGCCCTATCGCATTCCGGTCATCGGCTGGATGCAGGAGATGCAGCAGCTGAACCGCGTCGACGCCACCGCCTTCTACGACAAATACTACCGGCCCAATAACGCCGTGCTGATCGTCGCCGGCGATGTCGAACCGGACACGGTGCGGGCGCTGGCCGAAAAGACCTATGGCAAGGTGGCGCGCGGCCCCGATCTGCCGCCCCGCATCCGCCCGGTCGAGCCGGAGCAGAACACCAAGCGCACGGTCACGCTCTCCGATGCCCGCGTCAGCGTGCCGAGCTTTTCCACGCAATGGGTGGTGCCGTCCTATCATTCGGGAAAGCCGGGCGAGGCGGAAGCGCTCGACCTCTTGGCGGAGATCCTCGGCGGCGGCAATCGCAGCCGGCTCTACCAGGCGCTTGTCGTCCAGCAAGGTATCGCATCCAGCGCCGGCGCCTTTTTCCAGGGCACCATGCTCGACGACACCAACTTCACCGTCTACGGCGCGCCGCGCGGCGATGCCAGGATTTCCGACGTCGAAGCGGCAGTCGATGCGGAGGTGGTGCGCATCGTCAAGGATGGCGTGACGCCATCGGAACTGGAAAAGGCCAAGGACCGCTATGTCAGGTCGATGATCTTTGCCCGCGACAAGCAGGATTCCATGGCCAACATCTACGGTTCGACGCTGGCCACCGGCGGCAATGTGCAGGACGTCCAGCAATGGACGGACCGCATCCGCAAGGTCACCGCAGACGAGGTCAAGGCGGTCGCCGCGCGCTATCTGGTGCTCGCCCGGTCGACGACCGGCTATCTCTTGCCGCAGCAACAGGCGGGGAATTGATGATGAATTCGATCCCCGTGAGCGAGGCAGCCCCCTCATCCGGCCGCTTCGCGGCCACCTTCTCCCCGCTGGGGAGAAGAGGCTGGCACCATCCCCGGCAACCTCCTCTCCCCTCAGGGAGAGGTCGGATTGCCCCGAATTGCTCTCTTCAATTGGGTTGGCAATCCGGGTGAGGGGGTTCTTTGCCAATGTCCCAATAGCATCGAGCGCGCAGCCATGACCGTCATCACCGCAGCAACCCCTGCCCCGCCCCGCGCCCGCAAGGTCGCCAGCCGCCACCAATGGATCGGCCTGCTCTATGTCGCGCCGGCTGTCGCGCTGGTCGTCGTCTTTTTCCTGATCCCGCTCGGCATGACGGCGTGGATGTCGCTGCACAACTGGCCCCTGATGGGCGAGCACAGCTTTATCGGCCTCGGCAACTATGTCGCCATCCTGCGCGACACCCGGTTCTGGAACGCGCTGCGCTTCACCGCCTACTACACCGTGATCGTCACCATCGCGATCTTCGTGGTGGCGTTTCCGCTGGCGCTGTTCGTCGAGCGGCCGCGGCCGCTGACCAATCTTTACCGGACGATGTTCTTCATGCCGGCGGTTGTCGGCTTTGCCTCGGCCAGCCTGCTCTGGTCATGGCTGTTGAACGTCGATTCCGGCCTGTTCAGCCCGGCCGCCTACGACCTTGGCCTGATCGACAGGAAGTTCAACCTTTTGGCCACCTTCCAGCCGGCCTTCTGGTCGATCATCGCCATGGTCGTCTGGAAGGTCGCCGGCTTCACCATGATCATTCTGATGGCCGGCCTGCAATCGATCCCGCAGGATCTGCAGGAGGCGGCCGTCATCGACGGCGCCGATCCGTTCGCCAGGTTCAGGGCGATCACTTTGCCGCTGATGCGCCGCACGCTGGCGCTGGCCCTGATCCTGTCGGTCGCCGGCTCGATCCTCGCCTTCGACCAGTTCTACATCATCCTGCGCGGCGGCCCACGCAACCAGACGCTGACGGCGGTCTACTGGATCTTCAACCAGTCCTTCGTGTCGTTCAAGCTCGGCTACGGCGCGGCTTTGTCGATGGTGCTGCTGGTGATCCTGGTGGCGCTCAGCCTCGTCCAGCTGTGGCTGCTGCGCAAGCCGGAGGGGCTCGACTGATGGCGCAGGCCGCTTCCCGCAACCGCCGGCTCTTGAGCCGCATCGGCGAGCATTCGACCGGCATCGTCGCCTCGGTGCTGTTTGCCGCGCCGATCGTGTGGGCGGTGCTGTCGGCGTTCAAGCCAGCGGCCGAAGCGCGCCTGCCGCCGCTGCCGCCCTGGCCGACATCAGGCTTCTCGCTGGAGAACTACGCCACGCTCAACAGCTTCGGCGACGGGCTCTGGGTCTCGGCCCAAAACAGCATCTATGTCTCGGTGATGACCGTGGTGCTGTCGGTCGCCGTCAGCGTGCTGGCCGGCTATGGCTTTTCGCGGTTCCGGTTTCCGTTCAAGGACCTGTTCTTCATCCTCATCCTGTCGACGATCATGATCCCGTTCCAGTCGATCCTGACGCCGATCTTCCTGGTGCTGACCAAGCTTGGCCTGCACAACACGCTGACCGGCCTGGTCGGCGTTTATGTGACGCTGCAACTGCCGTTTTCGATCTTCATGATGCGCAACGCCTTCGACGCAGTGCCGCGCGAGATCGAGGAAGCCGCCCGCATGGACGGCGCCGGCAATCTCACCATGCTTTGGAAGGTGATGCTGCCGCTGGTCTGGCCGGGCGTCGTCACCATCGCCCTGTTTGCCTTCCTCGGCGCCTGGAACGAATTCCTCGCCGCCCTCGTGCTGATGACCGACCAATCCAAATTCACGCTGCCAGTGATGATGACCGCACTGCAGTCGGGCCGCTTCGGCGCCATCGACTGGGGCGCGGTGCAGGCGGGCGTCACCGTGATGATGGTGCCGTGCCTCATCCTGTTCCTGGCGCTGCAGCGCTTCTACATCCGCGGCCTGATGGCCGGGGCCGTCAAATAGAATGGAGTAAATTCATGACCGCATCGCCATCCGCAAAAACCGGGAAACCGAAGCTCGCCTTCCGCCCGCTGCCGGTGCCGCAGGTCGACGTGCACGGCTTCTGGGGCGATCGCGCCGACGCTGTCGCCGCCCGCACCGCCGATATCCTTTACGAGCGCTGCGTGGAGGCCCGCATGCTGGAGCAGATCGATCCGGACCGTCCCTCGCCCGGCATAGTCATCCCCTTCCACTCGCCCTCTCCCGACGAAGCCGACCGCCAGGGCGCGGAATTCACCGGATCGACGGTGACCACGCAGATGTTCTGGGATTCCGATCTCGGCAAGACGATCGAGACCGCGGCCTATTCGCTGTACCGGCGCAAGAATCCCGAACTGGAGAAGAAGATCGACGCCGTCATCGACATGTATGGCAGGCTGCAGCAGGAGGACGGCTATCTCTCCAGCTGGTACCAACGCATCCAGCCCGGCAAGCGCTGGACCAATCTGCGCGACTGCCACGAGCTCTATTGCGCCGGCCATCTGATCGAGGGCGCGGTCGCCTACTACCAGGCGACGGGAAAACGCAAGCTGCTCGATATCATGTGCCGCTATGCCGACCACATCGCGTCGGTACTCGGCCCGGAGCCCGGCAAGAAGAAGGGCTATTGCGGCCACGAGGAGATCGAGCTGGCGCTGGTCAAGCTGGCACGGGTGACCGGCGAGCGGAAATATATGGAGTTGGCCAGATACTTCATCGACCAGCGCGGTCAGCAGCCGCATTATTTCGACGAGGAGGCCCGCGCCCGCGGCGCCGACCCGAAGGCCTATCATTTCAAGACCTATGAATACAGCCAGTCGCATATCCCGGTGCGAGAACAGAACAAGGTCGTCGGCCATGCTGTCAGGGCGATGTACCTCTATTCCGGCATGGCCGATATCGCGACCGAATATGGCGATGATACGCTGCGAGCAGCACTCGACCTTCTGTGGGACGATCTCACCACCAAGAGTCTCTACATCACTGGCGGACTGGGGCCGTCGGCGCACAATGAGGGCTTCACCAGCGACTACGACCTGCCCAACGAAAGCGCCTATGCCGAGACCTGTGCGGCGGTCGGCTTGGTGTTCTGGGCCAGCCGCATGCTCGGCATGGGGCCGAACGCGCGCTACGCCGACATGATGGAACGCGCCCTCTACAACGGTTCGATCTCGGGCCTGTCGCTCGACGGCTCGCTGTTTTTCTACGAGAATCCATTGGAAAGCCGGGGCAAGCACAACAGGTGGAAGTGGCACCGCTGCCCGTGCTGCCCGCCCAATATCGGGCGCATGGTCGCCTCGATCGGCAGCTATTTCTACAGCCTGGCCCACGATGCGCTGGCCGTCCACCTCTATGGCGACTCGACCGGGCGCTTCGATATATCGGGCGTCCCGGTGAGCCTGACGCAGGTCAGCAGCTATCCCTGGGACGGCGCCGTCGACATCATGCTCGAACCGCGGGCGCCGGTCGAGTTCACTTTGCACCTGCGCATTCCCGCCTGGAGCGCCAGTGCCGGGTTGAAGATAAACGGCGAAGCCATCAGGCTGGCGGATATCACCAGCGACGGCTACGCCGCGATCAAGCGGACATGGAAAAAGGGCGACAATGTCCGGCTCGATCTCGAAATGCCGATCGAGCGGCTTTATGCCAACCCGCAGGTGCGCCAGGATGCTGGCCGCGTCGCGCTGTCACGCGGCCCGCTGATCTATTGCGTCGAGGCATCAGACAATGACAGCCAGCCGCATCGCCTGACGCTGCCGCGGACGGCCACCATCGAAGCGCAGCACCGGCCGGAACTTCTCGGCGGCGTGGTGACGCTGTCGACCGCGGCACTTGCCGATGTCTCCGACGGCTGGCAGGACGGGCTCTACAGGCCCGAGCCGCCGGCCACCGCCGAGACGCGACTGACCGCCATTCCCTATTTCGCCTGGGACAACCGCGAGCCCGGCGAGATGCTGGTATGGCTCAGGGACGGCTGAACGAGGTCGGTGTATCGGCGATGACCGATCCAAGCTCAGCCGCGGTCGATGCCGCGGTTTCGGGCTTTTGGTCCATATAGCGCAGACGCAGGCGCAGGAATGGCGCCTCGACGCAGGTATAGCTGAGATAGCCGATCGGGATCGTCGCCACGAAGCACAATGCGGACCAGAGGCATGCGACGTAGAAATTGCTGATGCTCA
Organism: Mesorhizobium sp. M7A.F.Ca.CA.003.01.2.1; assembly: GCF_003998945.1. Classification (NCBI taxonomy): domain Bacteria; kingdom Pseudomonadati; phylum Pseudomonadota; class Alphaproteobacteria; order Hyphomicrobiales; family Phyllobacteriaceae; genus Mesorhizobium; species Mesorhizobium sp. M7A.F.Ca.CA.003.01.2.1. Next base: position 10,009 of record NZ_RZRA01000028.1, read on the forward strand.
TGACATTCGTGTCTATGAACGCTGCCAATTGCATGACGAAGAACAGGTGCAGAAGATAGATCGAATAGCTGTAGGCCCCAGCCTTCTCCAGTACCCTGAACGGCGGGCTTGTTCGCTTTCTCGAAAAGCTCGTGTCGTAGTAGGCGATGCCGAATGAATAGGCTGCCGCCTCCAGGGTCGGCAGGATGATCCATATCCAATGAGGCGACGGATAGCGGCCCAGTTGGTAAAATCCGCCGGCTGCATCGAACCACCAGAAGAACCCCGAAAAAGCCATGAGAACGGCCAGCGCCAGCCAGTGTTGGTTCTTCGCGTGGGCACGCAGGTGAAAGGCAAGAATGCCGGCCAGGAACTGATCCGCATGGCCTATGATGGTTGCGGACGCCGCCGACTGCACTTCGCCGATCTGCACATACAGGACGGACCTCAGCACAATGGCTGCCGCGATGAACAGCAAGGGCGCGAACACAAACCGCCTGGATACCATCAGCAAGAACGGCAGCAACAGGTAGAAGTGCGCTTCGATCGTTATCGACCAGCCGCCATTCGGGAGGGTGGGAAAAAGAAACCCCAATCCGACGCCCGTGAAATACCCGTCGAGGGACTGGCCGGCCACGTACCTGCGGCAGGCCTCGATGCATAGCACGACCAGGAGAAGCGGAAGCAGCCTGAGGGCCCTGTTGGCAAAGAAGGGCAGATAGTTGATCTGCTTTCCATCGAGCAGCTTGGCGAACAGGTAGCCGGAAAGCGCCATGAACAGGGAAACGCCAGTATGCCCTTCATCCAGAACGCTGAAGATAGGAAGAGCCGGCACGAAATCATAAGGCACGGGGCCTTCAGGAGAAGCATGAAGGAAATGCCAGGTAAAGACAAGAAAGGCCGCCAGGCCACGAACATGATCCAGCGCTGGGTAGTGCTCTCCGGTCGAGGATTTCATGATTGGTCCACGCGCACCGTGTCCTGCGCCGGTGTTCAGGTCATCGTTGGCCCAGAACTGTTTTCAATTCATTAAACCTTCACTGCGGAGACTTACGAAATCAGAGATTTGCTTCGCAAGGTGCTGTGGCCTGCAAGCATCCGGAGCCAAACACGACTGAAGCGTGCCGCGTCTGAGCGGATCACTTCTGGGCGGATCACTTCTGGGCGACGGTCAGCCCGATCTCTTCCGCCACCAGTTCCTGCAGCCGCCACAGATTGCGGTCGCGGATGCCGCAGGCTTCGAGGTGGCGGATCGTCTCGAATAGATATTGCGCGCCCGAGCCCCAATGACCGACGGCTGTCACCAGCGTCGCCGCGATCGCCTGCTTGTCGAGCTTGCCGGCATAACGCGGATTGGCGGGATCGACGACGAAACCAATCGCGCGACATGGGCCGCCTTCGGTCCTGACCTGCAGCCAGCGCGGCACGTTGACGGCGGGCAGGATGGTCATTTCGCGGCGCAGCAGCGCTTCGAGGTTGGCCGCCACCGGTTCCGCGATCTCGAACACCATGCCCTGGCACTGGCCGCCGCGATCGAGCGCCATCATCAAGCCGGGCTGCTCGACCGTGCCGCGAAAACGCTGCACCGTGAAGCAGAACGAACGATGCCAGCCGCTGGCCACCGCGCGTTCTCCGCCCCTCACCTCGCCGGCGGGCTTCCACAGCAGCGAGCCATAGGCAAATAGTTTCAGCGGCCCGGCCGGAGCGCCGGCCAGCACCTCGTCGCGGATACGCGCATAGTCGGCATCGGTCATGTGAACCATGCCCGGCGTCGGCCCGGCATCCTCGACAGCACGCATAGTGCGCGCGACCAACGCCTCGGTCAGCGCCATCGGCGTGTTGCGCGGCACGGACTTGCGCGGCGATATGGCAGAAATCGGCTGGTTCATTTCATACCCTCTACCGTCGCCGTCATGTTGCCGAAGGCAGAGGGATTCTCAAGGGTCCATGTGACCGGCGCAAAATTCAACGGCCGATGCCGGGCGGGTGACCCTCCCGCCCGGCATCCAATCATTCTAGTGCTTGGTGCTCTTGCCGCCGATGGGGATGCGCCTCATCTTGTTCTGTGCCTTCTCGGATTTCGGCAAGGTGACGAACAGCACGCCGTTGCGGAAATCGGCAGCGACCTTGTCTTCTTCGACTTCGAAGCCGATCGGAATGCGACGTTCGAAGCGGCCGTAGAATCGCTCGGAGAACTGACGTTCCTTGTCGTCGGTTTCGGCGTGTTTTTCACCGCGCAACGTCAGGACGCCGTCATCGAGCAACACCTCGATGTCCTTTTCCTCCATGCCGGGTATCTCGGCGGTCACGCGGATTTCCTTGTCCGTTTCCGAGATTTCCACGCTAGGCCAGCCACCGCCCGCTGAAGAGAGCCTGCCCAAGGATGGAAGACGTGAACCGAAACCGCGGAACATGTCGTCAACAAGGCGGTTCATCTCGCGATGCAGGCTCATGAATGGGTCCTGATCGCGGTCGCCTGAGAGGGTCTGAACCTGGTTTGGATCGCGACCCCATGGCATCAGATCACGAATGGTCATTGCATTTGCTCCTTTCTTGATCCTGTCTATCGTTCGTTTGCATGCTCTGGTTGCCATGCTCGGACGATGCGCGTCTGCGCCATTGGCGCTCCGGTCCCGTTGGAAACGCCTGGATCAGTGGCGGGGGCTCGCGCACCTGAGCCTGCCCGAAGGCCACCGCCCCTGACCCGCGCGGCGCCCGTGAAGCCGGCGCCTCGTCGGCACTGGTGCGGAGGATTTTGGACTCCGTCGCGGGTGGGTCAAGACCTCGTAATGTAATGTGATTGGTGCATGCAGGTGCCTGCGTCACCGGTGCTGTCCACATCAGTCGTGCCCTTCGATCGGCACTTCGCGAAACAGTGGTCAACCGCCAGCTTGGTGTCTGCTGGACCGGAGCCGCCTCGGCCTCAACGCGCGGCTGGTCGGCTGGATCGGCGGTCTCGAGGACAGGGAACAATGCCGCTGGCAGGCCGTTCTGTTCCTTGCCGGAGGATGCCATGAACGACGCGTCGGCAAAGCCCGCTGGCCCCGTCCTTTCATCGGCGGAGCGCGTCAACACGCTGTCGCATTTTCACCGCGCCGAGATCGCTCGCATGGCGGGATGGCGCGACCGGCTGGACAGGACAACCAACTGGGCAATCACGGTGGTGGCGGCGCTGCTTTCGGTATCGCTGTCGACGGCCAGTGCGCATCACGGCGTGCTGCTTTTCGCCATGCTGCTGATCCTGCTGCTGCTATGGATCGAGGCGCGCCGCTATCGGTTCTTCGATTTCTATCGGGCGCGCGTACGCCAGTTCGAGCGCCACTATTTCGCGCAGATCTTTTCCCCACAGCCCGACTTTGCCTCGGACTGGCTGCTCATCGTCGGGGAAGGCCTACGCGCGCCGAAGTTCCTGCTGTCGCAGCGCGTCGCGCTGGCCCGTCGGCTGCGGCGAAATTACATCTACCTGTTCCTGATCCTCTTGCTGGCCTGGGTGCTCAAGATATCCACCCCCAGCCTTCAAACCGTGGGCGTCAGGACCGGCTTTGCCGGTTCGCTTCGCGAAGCCGTAGACAGCGCCGCCCTTGGCCCCGTTCCCGGTGTGGCGATCGTGGTTGTCGTGGCCGCATTCTATGTCGGGTTGCTTGCCATCGTCTTTTTCACGGCCGATAACGACGGCGAACTGTCCTTTGGCGACGTGCATGTTTGACGTTGATGCCCGGCAACACGCCGCTGCAACGCAAACGGCGGCCCGCGCGCTGAGATGGTCGGTCCGCCGAGACGTTTGAGGGAACGGAACTTCGCGCCTAGATGCCGAAGAACTGCTTGCCAACCATGTAACCCAGTGCCGCCACGACCAGCGGAAACAGCGCCGGCGCGGCTTTGCCCAGAAGGGAGACCTGCGGGTCCTTCGCCGGCGTATGACGTGCATTGCCGAGATTCTTGGTCATTGCTTGCCTCAGGTTCGAAAGACTCATTAGCAAATGCTGATTAACAGCATGACCGCATTAACGGCTTGATAGGAAATCAACTCTGATCAGATGCAAATTCTAATGATCGGCACATGGACGGCAAAGACGCGCTGCCCTATTTGGCGGCGTTCGAAGCATCGACGGGGACGCGCGGCCGTTCGCGGCAATCGACAAAAACACGCCCGAACAACAAGATGGCTCAGGAACTCGATTTAGC
>NZ_RZRA01000290.1:0-5846 GCF_003998945.1 Mesorhizobium sp. M7A.F.Ca.CA.003.01.2.1
CGGGTGATACTGGCGAATGTCGATCCCATCCAGCAGCAACTCACCGGAAGTCGGCAGGAAGAGCCGGCCGACCAGCCGACCCATCGTCGTCTTTCCCGATCCTATGCGGCCGATGATGCCGATCCGCTCACCCGGCTTGACCGAGAAATTCAGGCCGGTCAAAACTTCGTTTTCCGAGCCTGGATAGACAAACCCGACATTCCTGAACACCATCGCCCCCTTGCGGATGGGGCGGTTGACGAAGCCCACCGTGTCGGGTCGATCTTCCGGTTGAGCCATGATCGAATTCACCATCCTCAGCGAGAGCATGGCCTGGCGGAACCGGGACAACGTTATGGCGATCTGGCCGAGCGGCGCCACGGCCCTGCTCGCCAGCATCACCGTTCCTATGATTGCTCCTGTCGAAACATGCCCTTCCGAGAAGGCATAGGCGCCGGCCACGACCAGGGCGACGGTCACCAGCTGCTGTATGGACTGGGTGATGTTGCCCGCCGCCGCCGAAAGCTGCTTGATCTTCTCGGACGTGTTGGCGGCGTTCTTGGAGTGCTCTCCCCATTTCCGCAGCAGATACGCCTCGGCGCGCAGCGACTTGATGGTCTCCAGCGTCGAGATCGATTCGACCAGCAGGGCCTGGCGCTGCGATGCTTCGTTCATCGAGGCGGCGACGCGCTTGCCGATGCGGCGCTGGGTGACCAGGCCGACGATGACGGACATCACGAAGGCCAGCGCCGGTATGATCACCAGCCAGCCGCCTATTGCATAGATCACAAGGAGAAAGACGAAGACGAATGCCGTGTCGATGAACACGCTTATGGTGTTGGAGGTGAAGAACTCCCTGACGAACTCATATTGCGTGACCCTGTTTGCGTATTCGCCGGTCGAGCCGGGGCGCGCCGAAAGCGACGAGTTCAGCACTTTTTCGAACAGCAGATAGGATATCCGCAGATCCGCCTTGCGCCCGGCATAGTCGATGAGGGAAGCCCTTGCCGTCTTCAAAAGCAGGTCGAACAGGATGACCGCACCGATGCCGAGAGCCAGGACCCACAGTGTCGATATCGCCTTGTTCGGCAGGATCCTGTCGTAGACGTTCATGGTGAAGATCGGCGAGGCTATGGCCAGCAGATTGATGAACACCGCCGCCAGGACGACTTTCGAGTAGGTGCGCCAGAAAGCGCCCATCGTCCCCGTAAGCCAATGTCTTCGCTCGATCCTGGCCGCCGAGCCGACCGACATGGTCTCGGCGGCATTGGCATAGGTGATCGAAAAGGAAGCGCCGCCGCTGATGTAGCTGGCGGCCAGTTCCGACCGGCCGATCGTGGTGCGGCCGTCTTCCTGGGGCGCGGTGATATACGCATCGCCTTCGCCTAGAGCCAGCAGGGCGACGGGCAATTGGCTGACGCGAAAGACGATGGCCGGCAGGTCGATACGCCCCCTGAGAAAATCGCGATGATTGAACTCGGTGACTTCCAGGCCGATGCGTTCGGCAAGGTGCCTGATGTCGTCGGCCGCAATTCGCGTGTCCGAGAGCGGCACGCCGGCAAACAGCACGGTCTCCGCGCTCGGCCTGCCGAGATATCCGGCAACGGCCGAGAAGCAGGCCTTGAACGCCTCCTTCGGGGAGAGGATGTTGGGTTGCTGGTTCACGATCTGCCCGTCAGGACGCTCGCTGGACCTTGTGCTGTCCTATTTCTTCCTCACCGGAGCGAGAATATCGAATGGCAGGTCGTTCTTCTGCTCCGATGGCGTCCGCGCATAGGTTTCTGTGTCCGCGGTTTCCGGTGCTGCGAACTCGGTGCGTGCATAGGCCGTCGCTTGCTTTGCCGGCTCGAGATTCATCGTTTTCAGCAACTGTCCGGTCGCGGCCAGGAGCCGGTACTGGGCAAACAGCGATGCGTAGGAAGCGGTATCCGCCAGCGTTGCCGTGTTGAACCGTGTATTCTGCGCATCGAGCACGTCGAGCAGCGAGCGCTGTCCGACCTTGAACTGCTCGCGATAGGAAGCAACCAGCTTCTCATTGGCAGCGGCTTGTTGCCTCAGGGTCTTTGCCAGATCGGCTTGCCGGAAACGGCGATCCCATGAGGTGCGAACGGCTTCCTCGATTTCGCGCTGGACCTGATGCAGCGCGAGACGCTGTTCACTGGTGCGGCGGATCTGTTCCTGCTCGTTGGCCTTGTCGATGCCACCGCGGTAGAGGTTCCAGCGCAGGACCACGCGCGCCTGCAGGTCGGTGGTGTCGCCATCGTCGCCGTCAATGTCGGTTCCTGCCCGGGCCCGACCTTCAGCGATGATGGAGGGGCCAAATTTTGCCCGCGCAGCGTCCACGAGGGAGGCCGCCGCGTCGATGTCGCTGTTGGCCATGTGTACGCGCGGATTGCTTTCCCGCGCCAACCCTATCGCGTCGTCGAGCGAGCGCGGGAGTGCGGCCGAAACATCGCCAGGCCTCGAAGGGCTGGTCAGTGGCTTTCCGACGGTTTTGAAGAAGCGGATCTTGGCCGCTTCCAGTTCCTCGGTCGCCTCCTGCATGCGCGCCTTGGCGGCGAACAGCCGTTCCTCGGCCTGTTGACGGTCGGCCTCGTTCAGCGCGCCGCCCGAGATGCCTTGCCGGATGTCGCCGAGAATTGCCTGGTGGAAGCCGAGATTCTTCTTCGCTTCGGCAACGATCGAGGCCTGCAGCATGTATTCCAGATAGTCCTGGACAACGGACAACCCGATGAATTCGGACCGTTCCAGAACGCGGAACGAAGCGCCGTCGACGCGCGATGCCTGACGGTTCAATTCGGCCCGCCTTCCGCCGCTGTCATAAAGCGTCTGCGAAACGGTAAGATCCGTTTCAGCCGGATAGAGCGCATCGCCTTCGATGGAAAGAGAGCGCCGGGACGGATTGTCGAGCCGGCGAACGCCAGCCGATGCCTCGACATCGACACTGGGAAGATAAAGGCCCTTGGCCTGCCGCAACTCGAACTCGATGGCTTCGCGATTTTCGATCGCCTGTCCAATCTCGGGATTGGACTCCACCGCGACAGCCATCGCCTCCTTGAGCGTGAGCGCGTGAGCGCTGCCGCAGGTCAGCATGGTGGCCGCCATCAAAAGACCAAGGCGCCTGCCTATGGTCGACATGTTTGTCGTATTCATTAATCCCACCCTAACGTTTCCCCAGCGTCCTTTTCAGAGCGCTAACCAAGCCAAGGCCTGCCCGTCGGTGGATTATTCACAGATTCACGAAATATGTGAGCGATTATTGATTTAGAGATCGCTAAATAGCCTTTTTGGGCAACAAGGCTGCGAGATGTAGCAAAAATAGCACATAACGTCGGCTCGCTGCGGTTGTATCCAGACGCCGCATTCAGTGGGAAAGCACAAAAAACGGCAGGCCAGTGGGCCGGTATGGCCAGAATCATGGCCGGTTCGGATAGCGGCTGTCGATGATCCAACCTGAAGTTGAGCCCTTTTTCAGGCACGCCCCTTTGGATGCCGCGTCCAAAAATACTCCATCGCGGCGGCCGGCGTACGCTTCATGTGGCTCACTGCGGCCAAAAGCTGGTCAGCGCGCACCCTAATTTGCGCTCAACGCCACCATGCGGTCGAGCGCCGCGGTCAGGCCGCGAAGCGACACAGGGAAGCTCAGCGGGGTCTCGGCGTCCGTCGTGACATTGAGCTTCAGCACCGAGCCTCCCCTCAGCTTTCCAAGCGTCGGCCGATCAACCGTAAAGACGGAGACGCAACCCGTCGGCAGGCAGGTCCTGAAGCGCTGCGGGGACGGCGGTTGATCGTCGATCTGCAGCGTCACGCCCGGATCAAGGAGGATGCCGAAGGGCAGAAGCAGGGTAGCCGTCGTCGAACCGTCCGGGCGTGCCGCGATCTCCATGGCAAGAAGCCTCTGCCCGTTCTGCTGGACCTGGTCTTGCGCAAGCGAGCACACTCTCGCCTTTTCCCGTACCGAACAGGTCACGCTCCAGTCCTGATAGACCTCACGCAGCGATGAGGGTCCATCCGGGACAGCCGCCACCTGTTGCTGGGCAGACGCCGGCGACATCAATGAGAATAGAATTGCTCCACATGCGGAGACGGCCTTCGGGCCAAGCTTCATGTGCAGACCCATTCGCGGATCTTGCATTTCTCTCCCGTCGCCTCGCAGGCCTGCAAAGCGAGATCCTCCGCTTCCCGACGGGTCTCGGCCGAGTTCACGCCCCAGGGCGTGAAACGGTTCTCCACTTTGTCTGCCACGGCAAGCGCACCGCAGTGCTTGTAGGGAAAGCCGGTCTCGTCGTCATCATTCCAATGGCGATGGTTGCGGAAGACGGTGACGACGTTGCAGGCCTTTCCGCCTGCGTTCTCGCAATATTTCTGTGCGATGTCCTTCGCTTCCTGCCGCTTGTCGGCGCCCCAGAAGAAGCCGTATTTGCTATCGGCCTGCGAATAGGCAATGGCCGCCCATATGCCCTTTTCCTCCTGTTGCGGTTCCGATGGGGCCACAAGGTCGGCTGAGACGACTTGTCCGCTCCACAACAAGGTCAAGCCCAAAACTGCCAAAGCCTGCAATCTCATGGTCGGCATCCTTTCCTTGACCTCACTCGCTTCGCGTCCTACTTCGCCGCCGAAGCAAGGGAGATCACCACACAGCTTTTGCCCGTCGGCAGGAGAAGCGCTTCACCGGCATTGCCGCCGAGCTCGTAGACCTCGACCTGCCCGAGATGGTCGGTGATCTTGCTGCCCTGCGGCAGGATGGATGGGATGTCGGCGCACGGGCTGGCGAATGGCGCCACCCGCACCATCGCCCCTTCGCAACCCGTGGCGGTGGGCGATGCGAAGACGATGCCGGCGGCCGGTCCGCTATAGCGTTCCGACGCATAGTCCATGCCGACAAAGGCCTGGATGGCGTGCTTGTCGGCGGCCTGGTCGTTCCACAGGGATTTGACGCTGTATTTCGTGCCGGTCGTCAGGATCTGTCCGAGCACTGGATAGACGGTCGAGCAGGCCTGCACACCGGCCTGCTTGACATGCTCGAGGAAGGGCGTGTCCGGAAGCACGGGGGCCGCCGCTGTTGCTGCAGGTGCGGCCGTCGCGCCGCCGACCAGATTGGCGACCGCGGCGTAATTCCCGGCGGCGAAGCCAAGCCCCGCCACGACCAATCCCAGCAGTGAATATCCGGCCGCGCGTGGCCAGCGCCTTGGGGGCTCGGCCCGCCTCTGCCGATCCGCCTCGACGCTCGGAGTGCGTTTGGCGGACGTGAACTGGTCCTGCTGGCTCATGGTGGCGCCTCGGTTATTTGAGTGGTGAAAGGGCGTCTGACAGCCCCTTGAGCGTTGCGGTAACGGTGATCGTCTGCCCGTCGACCGTCGAGTAGGAGATCGCCGGCGTCGCGTTCTGCGATATCTGCCGGCGCATGACGGGGCCGACCGGCAACATGCCGACACAGACCATTTCGTTGCAGCCGTTCAGCTGCACGTCGATCGGCTGCTTCTGTCCATCGAATTTCACGGACACCAGGCCATCGCTCCTGGCGTTCGGGGCGGTGCGCAGGATCATGTACGGCTTGCCGTCCTGGGTGGCGGCAAGCGACCAGCTGAAGGCCATCTTGCCGGACGCGTCCTCGATGATCTGCGAGACGTTGCAGACCTTCTTGCGGGCTTTGAGGTTCTCGTCGCAGATCAGCGTCCAGTTGTCGAATGGGCGTATGGTGCGCTGGTAGTCTCCGAGCTTCACCTCGGGCGGGAGCACCACGTCCGAAGGCTTGATCCTGTAGGTCGACGCGACCTGCCCGGCGGCCGGCACGAGGCCGCCGCAAAGCGCCAGGCAGGTCAGGGCAACAAGTCCTTTCATCCCTGCCTCAGTTCAAGGTGAAGCTG
>NZ_RZRA01000291.1:0-5830 GCF_003998945.1 Mesorhizobium sp. M7A.F.Ca.CA.003.01.2.1
GCGCACCGGAGTGCGACATCATGTAGATCGAGTTCATCGGCTTCTGACGGCCATTGTCCTCGAACTCGACCGCCTTGATGCGGGCCATCATCTCGTCGGCGACCTTTTCCGAGCACTTGGCCCAGGCGTCGACGACCTTGTTGTACTTCTCGCCCTGCGTGATCAGACCGTCATTGTACTGCTGCTCGTATTCCTTGGCCAAAGCCTCGGTGTCGGAGACCAGCTTGATCTTGGCATCCGGGATCAGCATGTCGTCCTTGCCGAACGAAATGCCGGCGCGGCAGGCATGGCTGAAGCCGAGCGCCATGATGCGATCGCAGAAAATGACCGTCTCCTTCTGACCGCAGTGGCGGTAGACGGGGTCGATCATCTTGGAGATGTTCTTCTTGGTCATCTCCTGGTTGGCGGTCTCGTAAGGCACGTTGACGTTCTTCGGCAGAAGCTCGCCGATGATCATGCGGCCAGGCGTGGTGTCATGGATCTTCGACACGACCTTGCCTTCGGCGTCGACCGTGCGGAAACGACCCTTGATCTTGGAGTGCAGCGTCACCGCCTTGGTCTCGAGCGCGTGCTGGAGTTCGCCCATGTCGGCAAACACCATGCCCTCGCCCGGCTCGTTCTGGTTGACGATCGAGAGATAGTAGAGACCCAGAACCATGTCCTGCGACGGCACAATGATCGGCGCGCCGGAAGCCGGGTGCAGGATGTTGTTGGTCGACATCATCAGCACGCGGGCTTCAAGCTGCGCTTCCAGCGACAACGGCACGTGAACGGCCATCTGGTCGCCGTCGAAGTCGGCGTTGAAGGCCGTGCAGACCAGCGGGTGCAGCTGGATCGCCTTGCCTTCGATCAGGATCGGCTCGAACGCCTGGATGCCGAGACGGTGCAGCGTCGGCGCACGGTTCAGCAGCACCGGATGCTCGCGGATGACCTCGTCGAGGATATCCCAGACTTCCGGACGCTCCTTTTCGACCAGCTTCTTCGCCTGCTTGACGGTCGAGGAGTAACCCTTGGCGTCGAGACGGGCGTAGATGAAGGGCTTGAACAGTTCGAGCGCCATCTTCTTGGGCAGGCCGCACTGGTGCAGCTTGAGCTCCGGACCGGTCACGATGACCGAGCGGCCGGAATAGTCGACGCGCTTGCCGAGCAGGTTCTGACGGAACCGGCCCTGCTTGCCCTTGAGCATGTCGGACAGCGACTTCAGCGGGCGCTTGTTGGCGCCGGTGATGACGCGGCCGCGGCGGCCGTTGTCGAACAGCGCATCGACGGCTTCCTGCAGCATGCGCTTTTCATTGCGCACGATGATGCCGGGGGCGCGCAGCTCGATCAGCCGCTTCAGGCGGTTGTTGCGGTTGATGACGCGGCGATAGAGATCGTTCAGATCCGACGTGGCGAAGCGGCCGCCGTCCAGCGGGACGAGCGGACGCAGGTCCGGCGGGATCACCGGAACCACCTTCATGATCATCCATTCCGGACGATTGCCGGATTCCATGAAGTTCTCGACGACCTTGAGCCGCTTCAGATACTTCTTCTGCTTCAGCTCGGAGGTGGTCGACGCCAGTTCCGAACGCAGGTCGCCGGCGATCTTCTCCAGGTCCATGCCGGCCAGGAGGTCATGAATGGCCTCGGCGCCGATCATGGCGGTGAACGAATCCTCGCCATACTCGTCGACGGCGATCATGTACTCTTCCTCGCTGAGCAGCTGGTGCTCCTTCAGCGCGGTGAGGCCAGGTTCGGTGACGATGTAGTTCTCGAAGTAGAGGACGCGCTCGATGTCCTTCAGGGTCATGTCGAGCAGCGTGCCGATGCGCGACGGCAGCGACTTCAGGAACCAGATATGGGCGACCGGTGCCGCCAGCTCGATATGGCCCATGCGCTCGCGGCGAACGCGCGACAGCGTGACTTCGACGCCGCACTTCTCGCAGATGACGCCCTTGTACTTCATGCGCTTGTACTTGCCGCACAGGCACTCATAGTCCTTGATCGGGCCAAAAATGCGCGCGCAGAACAGACCGTCACGCTCCGGCTTGAAGGTGCGGTAGTTGATGGTCTCCGGCTTCTTGATCTCGCCGAAAGACCAGGACAGAATCTTCTCAGGGCTGGCAAGCGATATCCGGATGGAATCGAACACCTGCGCAGGCGCCTGCGGATTGAAGAGATTCATGACCTCTTGGTTCATGCCGTTCTCCTTTTCGGGATCCTCGAAGATCCCTTGCATCTAGTCGCGAGCCAAACGCCCGCCGTCTTTGTCGGCCACTGGCCGTCGAATTCTTCCTGGTTGAGCATGATCCTGTCCGAAAACCGGTAGCCACTTTTCGGGATCATGCTCGAGGCGCGCCGCGGACAGCCGTGGCGCGCCATTGCCTTACTCGGCCGCGTCGGGCAGCCGGACAGGGTTGTCGTCGAGCTTGGTGTTCTCCAGCTCGACGTTGAGGCCGAGAGACCGCATTTCCTTGACGAGAACGTTGAAGCTCTCCGGGATGCCGGCCTCGAAGGTGTCGTCGCCACGCACGATCGCCTCGTAGACCTTGGTACGGCCGGCGACGTCGTCGGACTTCACCGTCAGCATTTCCTGCAGCGTGTAGGCGGCGCCGTACGCTTCCAGCGCCCAGACCTCCATCTCGCCGAAGCGCTGGCCACCGAACTGCGCCTTGCCGCCCAGCGGCTGCTGGGTGACGAGCGAGTACGGACCGATCGAACGCGCGTGGATCTTGTCGTCCACGAGATGGTGAAGCTTGAGCATGTAGATGTAGCCCATCGTCACCTTGCGATCGAACGGCTCGCCCGTGCGTCCGTCATAGAGCTGCGACTGACCGCTGCTGTGCAGGCCCGCCTGCTCCAGCATGATGTTGATGTCAGCCTCATGCGCGCCGTCGAACACCGGGGTCGCGATCGAGACGCCGCGGCGCATCTGCTCGCTGAGGCGAACGATGCTCTCGTCGTCATAGTCACGAACCGGCTCGTTGCGGTCGTTGGCCGGGATGAAGCTCTCGAGCGTCTTGCGCAGCGGCTTGATGTCGCCGGCTGCCTTGTACGTGTCGATCAGCTCGCCGATCTTCCTGCCCATGCCCGCACATGCCCAGCCCAGATGCGTTTCCAGGATCTGGCCGACATTCATGCGGCTCGGCACACCCAGCGGGTTGAGCACGATATCGGCATGCGTGCCGTCCTCGAGGAAAGGCATGTCCTCCACCGGAACGATCCGCGACACGACACCCTTGTTGCCGTGACGGCCGGCCATCTTGTCGCCGGGCTGCATCTTGCGCTTCACGGCCACGAAGACCTTGACCATCTTCATGACGCCCGGAGGCATTTCGTCGCCGCGCTGGACCTTCTCGACCTTGTCCATGAAACGCTGCTCGAGCGCCTTCTTGGAATCGTCGTACTGGCCACGCAGCGCTTCCAGCTCGCTCTGGAGCTTTTCGTTCTCCACGGCAAACTGCCACCACTGCGAACGCGGATACTCGTCGAGCGTATCCTTGGACAGCGTCGAGCCCTTCTTGAAGCCCTTCGGTCCAGCGATCGCTTCCTTGCCGACGAGCACGTCGGAAAGACGCGCGTAGACGTTACGGTCCAGAATGGCCTGCTCGTCGTCGCGGTCCTTGGCGAGGCGTTCGATCTCCTCGCGCTCGATCGCCATGGCGCGCTCGTCCTTCTCCACACCGTGGCGATTGAAGACGCGCACCTCGACGACGGTGCCGAATGTGCCCGGAGGCATGCGCATCGAGGTGTCGCGCACATCGGACGCCTTTTCGCCGAAGATGGCGCGCAGAAGCTTCTCTTCCGGCGTCATCGGGCTTTCGCCCTTCGGCGTGATCTTGCCGACCAGGATGTCGCCCGGCTGAACTTCCGCACCGATGTAGACGATGCCGGCTTCGTCGAGGTTCTTCAGCGCTTCTTCCGAGACGTTCGGGATATCGCGCGTGATTTCCTCCGGTCCAAGCTTGGTATCGCGCGCCATGACCTCGAACTCCTCGATGTGGATCGAGGTGAAGACGTCGTCGGCGACGATGCGTTCGGACAGGAGGATCGAGTCCTCGTAATTGTAGCCGTTCCACGGCATGAACGCGACCAGCACGTTGCGGCCGAGCGCCAGATCGCCGAGCTCGGTCGACGGACCGTCGGCGATGATGTCGCCCTTGTTGACCCGGTCGCCCATGCGAACCAGCGGACGCTGGTTGATGCAGGTGTTCTGGTTCGAACGTTGGAACTTCATCAACCGGTAGATATCGACGCCGGACTTGCCCGGATCGAGATCTTCGGTGGCGCGGATAACGATACGCGTCGCGTCCACCTGGTCGACGATGCCGCCGCGGCGGGCGCCGATGGCGGCGCCCGAGTCACGGGCGACGATCGGCTCCATGCCGGTGCCGACGAACGGCGCCTCGGCGCGCACCAGCGGCACGGCCTGACGCTGCATGTTCGAGCCCATCAGAGCGCGGTTGGCGTCGTCGTTTTCCAGGAACGGGATCAGGGCCGCGGCCACCGACACCATCTGCTTGGGCGACACGTCCATCAGATCGACGTTTTCGCGCGGCGCCATCATCACTTCGCCGGCACTGCGGCAAATGACGAATTCGTCGACGAAACCACCGTTCTTGTCGAGCTCGGCGTTGGCCTGCGCGACATGGTGCTTGGCCTCTTCCATCGCCGAGAGATAGACGACGTCATTGGTCAGCTTGCCGTCGACGATCTTGCGGTACGGGCTCTCGATGAAGCCGTACTTGTTGACGCGTGCGAAGGTGGCCAGCGAGTTGATCAGACCGATATTCGGGCCTTCCGGCGTCTCGATCGGGCAGATGCGGCCGTAATGCGTCGGGTGCACGTCGCGCACTTCGAAGCCGGCGCGCTCGCGGGTCAGACCGCCCGGTCCAAGCGCCGAGAGGCGGCGCTTGTGGGTGATCTCCGACAGCGGGTTGGTCTGGTCCATGAACTGCGACAGCTGCGAGGAACCGAAGAACTCGCGCACGGCGGCAGCCGCCGGCTTGGCGTTGATCAGATCCTGCGGCATGACCGTGTCGATCTCGATCGAGGACATACGCTCCTTGATCGCGCGCTCCATGCGCAGCAGGCCGACGCGGTACTGGTTTTCCATCAGCTCGCCGACCGAACGCACGCGGCGGTTGCCGAGATTGTCGATGTCGTCGATCTCGCCCTTGCCGTCGCGCAGTTCGACCAGCGTCCTGACCACGGCCAGGATGTCGTCCTTGCGCAGCACGCGCACGGTGTCCTCGGCCTTCAGCTCGAGGCGCATGTTCATCTTGACGCGGCCGACGGCCGACAGATCGTAGCGCTCGCTATCGAAGAACAGCGAGTTGAACATGGCTTCGGCGGTTTCAAGCGTCGGCGGCTCGCCGGGGCGCATGACACGATAGATGTCGAACAGCGCGTCCTGGCGGCTCTCGTTCTTGTCGACGTTGAGCGTGTTGCGGATATAGGCGCCGACATTGACGTGGTCGATGTCGAGAACCTTGATCTCCTCTTCGCCGGTGCCGAGCAGCACCTTCAGCGTCTTCTCGTCGATCTCGTCACCGGCCTCGAGGAAGATCTCGCCGGTGGCGTAGTTGACGATGTCCTCGGCCAGATAGTTGCCGAGCAGGTCCTCGTCGGTCGCCTTGATCGCCTTCAGACCCTTTTCGCCAAGCGCCCGTGCCTGGCGTGCGGTGATCTTCTTGCCGGCCTCGACGACGACTTCGCCGGTATCGGCATCGACCAGGTCGCCGACAGCCTTGAGGCCGCGGAAACGCTCGACGTTGAACGGAATGCGCCAATGGTCGCCGGCACGCTTGTAGGTGATCTTGTTGTAGAAGGTCGACAGGATCTCTTCGCC
>NZ_RZRA01000292.1:0-5822 GCF_003998945.1 Mesorhizobium sp. M7A.F.Ca.CA.003.01.2.1
TTTGCCGACAACGGCGATGGTCACCTCGCCTTCCGGATTGTGGATGCGGTTGGACACCGCCTGCCACGGCTCCATACGCGGCTTCGGCGCCGGATCGATGCCGAAGGCGGCCAGGACTTCCGAATCGAGCCCTTCCTTGTGATAGGCCATCGGCACGTCGTAGATATGCGGCACGTCGAGCGCCTGGATCACGGCGCTTTCGCGCACATTGCAGAACAGCGACAGTTTTCTGCGCTCTTCCTTGGGGATAGCGCGGTCGGCGCGGACCAGCAGGATGTCGGGCGCGATGCCGATGCCGCGCAGTTCCTTGACCGAATGCTGAGTCGGCTTGGTCTTCAGCTCACCGGCCGTCGGGATATAGGGCATCAGCGTCAGATGCACGTAGACGGCATTGTTGCGCGGCAAGTCGTTGCCGAGCTGGCGTATAGCCTCCAGGAACGGCATCGCCTCGATGTCGCCGACCGTGCCGCCGATCTCGCACAGCACGAAATCATAGTCGTCATTGCCGTTGAGGACGAAATTCTTGATCTCGTCGGTGACGTGGGGGATGACCTGCACGGTGGCGCCGAGATAGTCGCCGCGCCGCTCGCGCTCGATGATGTTCTTGTAGATGCGGCCGGTGGTGATGTTGTCCTGCTGGTTGGCGGAGCGGCCTGTGAAGCGCTCGTAATGGCCAAGATCAAGATCGGTTTCCGCACCATCGTCGGTGACGAAAACCTCGCCATGCTGGTACGGCGACATCGTCCCCGGATCGACATTGAGATAGGGATCGAGTTTTTTGATGCGTGCGCGATAGCCTCGCGCCTGCAGGAGAGCCCCAAGGGCCGCTGCGGCAATGCCTTTTCCAAGTGAGGAAACCACGCCGCCTGTGATGAATACATATCGCGCCATGGGAGTCATCGCTTAACGCGGCCGGATTGATTCCGCCAGAGAAAAAACCACCGCGAAGGTTTTTTCCCAAGAAGGCGCTCGGATCGTGAACAGGGCAAAACAAAAGGGCCGGCTGAGCCGGCCCTTTCGGCAGGATGACGAAAACGTCAGATGATGACGACCTTGGTGCCAACCCTGACGCGGCTGTAGAGATCCATGACGTGCTCGTTGATCATGCGGAAGCAGCCATTAGAGGCGCTGGTTCCGATCGACTGCGGCGCGATGGTGCCGTGGATGCGCAGATGCGTGTCCTTCTTGCCGTCATAGAGATAGATGGCGCGGGCGCCGAGCGGATTCTGGCCACCGCCAGGCATGCCGTCCTTATACTGGCCGTAATGCTTCGGCTCGCGCTTCTGCATGTCCAGCGTCGGGATCCAGCGCGGCCATTCCTGCTTGTCACCGACCGCGACCGTGCCCTTGAACTGCAGGCCCTCGCGACCGACCGCAATGGCGTAGCGCCGCGCGGTGGAAGATGATTCGACGAGGTAGAGGCGCCGCGCGCTGGTGTCGATGACGATGGTGCCGGCATCGTAACCAGTGAATTCCACGTCCTGCGGCACGAATTCCGGCTTCACCTTGAACTGCTTCTTGGCCTCCCTCTTGGCGAGAGCCTGATCGAGAGCCCGCGTCTCGGGAAGATAGCTTATCGAGGAGCCGGACGACGTCCCGCCGAAAAGGCCGGCGAACAGGCCGCCGCCGCTCGGCTTCTTCTGGCCGATGACTTCGCTGCGCAGTTCGCCATTGTTGCCGGTCAGGGCGACGTTCATGGCCTCCGCCGGAAGCGGCTCGGCCGACTGGATCGGCGCTATCGGTTCGATAGGCTCGATGATCTTGGCAGCCTGCTTCTTGGCCGGCTTGGCATCGGCCACCTCGGTTGCCGGCGCGCTCTTGCCCTTCTTGGCAAGGAACGCCTGCCGTTCCGCGTCGGCCTTGGCCTTTGCCGCCTCGCGCATTGCCAGCTTCCTGGCTTCGAGCGCCTTGGCTTTGGCGGCTTCCTTGTCGGCAACGATCTTGGCCTCGATCTTCTTGATCTGGGCGAGGTCGTCGGGCGTCGGGTTTTTCTTCTTCTTGAGAAGCTTCAATTGCGACGCATCACTCTTGACGGCGACGTTGATGGCAGAAGTTGTTTCAGCCGAAGGCTGTGCGGCCATATTGGCCGGAACGCCTGCGAAAGCGGGGGAACTCACGCCGAGTGCGGCGCAAAGTCCCAGGAAAATGAAGCTGCGAAGCTGCATGGCGAAGATCCGATCGTTCTATGCTTGTTGCCACGGCGTCGCCCAGCGCCCCCCAAGGGCGCCGGAAATGCCGCGTGCAATCTATAGTCGAATAAGCGCGGCCGCCTCAAGCGTGGGGCCATGCCTCACCCCGTCGAATCTTCGTGATCTCGCTGCATTTGCCGCGACTGTGTTCAAACGACCACAGATCGCGGTTCAGGCACCGAGGACTACTGGTTTGGAACCTGCGGGGTCGCCGGTGCGGCGGGAGCCGTGCCGTTGGTCGCCGGCGGCGTCGAGCCGGCGGCAGGCGCAGTGGCCGGGGCAGTCGCAGGAGCCGAAGCATCGTTGCCGGAAGGCGGCGTCGGCGTGGTGGTGCCCGCGGGCGCCGGAGTTGTGGTTCCAGGCAACTGGTTGAGCACGCCTTTGCCGGCGCCGTCCGAGGTCGCCGGCACGCGGTCCAGGATATCGATCGGCTTTTCGCCGTAGCGGGCGACGATCGACAGGGTCAAGGAGGTGGCGAAGAAGGCAGCCGCCAGGATCGCCGTCGCACGCGTCAGCGCATTGGCCGCACCACGCGCGGTCATGAAGCCGGACCCGCCACCGATGCCGAGGCCACCGCCTTCGGAACGCTGCAGCAGCACCACGCCGACAAGGGCGAGCACGACCATGAGATGGATGACGATCAGTACGGTTTCCATAGTTTATCCTGGCAAGGCCTTGCCCGGCCGCGGACACGACCGGTGAATTGGAGGCGGCTCAATACAATGCTTTGACGGCATTTCCAAGCCCGTGGCCGGAATATGGGAAGCAACCCGTCCTTTGCAACGATTTCGTGCACCGGAAGCCCTGTCCGGCAGGGAAAATGTCTTCAAGCAATATTGCGATAGGCCTCGGCGATGCCGAGAAAGTCCGCCGCTTTCAGGCTGGCGCCGCCAACCAGCGCGCCGTCGACATTCCTGACGCCGAGCAGTTCGACCGCGTTGGAGGGCTTGACCGAGCCGCCATAGAGAATGCGCACCTTCGCCGCGACGCCGCCGAGCTTTTCCGATAGCTTTTCGCGGATATGTGCGTGTGCCGCAGCGACGTCGGCCGCTGTCGGCGTCAGGCCGGTGCCGATCGCCCATACCGGCTCATAGGCAATGATGGTGTTGGACGGGGTGGCGCTTGGCGGGACTGAGCCCTCGACCTGCCGCGACAGCACGTCCAGCGTGGCGCCCGCTTCACGCTGCTCATGCGTTTCGCCGACGCAAATGATGGCAACAAGCCCGGCACGCCACGCGGCGGATGCCTTGGCCTGGACAGTGGCGTCATCCTCGCCGCGTTGCTCGCGGCATTCGGAATGGCCGACGATGACATGGCTCGCACCGGCATCCCTGAGCATTTCCGCCGAGATGCAGCCGGTGTAGGCGCCGCTCTCCTTGGTGTGGCAATCTTCGCCGCCGGCATGCACCGGCGTGCGCGACAGGATCTCGGCGGCGTGGGCAAGCAGGGTTGCGGGAACGCAAACCAGCGCTTCGGTCTCCGCGTCAAGCCCACTCATGAAGCCGTTGCCGATCATCCTGAGCTCGTTGAGGGAGGCGCTGGTGCCGTTCATTTTCCAGTTGCCGGCGACGAGCGGGCGAATTCCTGGCGTCATGGGTTTGCTTCTCCGGATGATATCGGGGCTCTGGCCCTCACTACCAAAATCAGGCCACAAAGCAATCGACAGTGGGCCGGAAGGGCGCTATTGCGCTTGTTTCAGACTCGGCGCATGCGAAAATGCGCATAAATCGGAAGTAAAAATGCTTGGTATATTGAGAAGCGCGGCAGGCACCTGGGTCGCGAAGGGGCTGTTGGTGCTGCTGGTGCTCAGCTTTTTGGTCTGGGGCGTTTCCGGACGGCTGATGGGCGGTTTGGCCGGCCATGATTCGGTGATAACCGCTGGCGGCACCAAAGTGTCGATCAACGAATACCGTCTCGCCTATGATCGCCAGCTCGCCGTCATGTCGCAGCAGTTCGGCCAACGTCTCAGCCACGAACAGGCAAAGGCGCTCGGTGTCGATAACCAGGTGCTGGCGCAGCTCGTCTCGGGTGCCGTTCTCGATGAACAGGCCCGCAAGCTGGGCCTCGGACTTTCCAAAGACCGGCTGGCCGAGCTGACACGCGAAGACCCGGCCTTCAAAGGCCCGGGCGGCCAGTTCGATCGCAGAACGTTCGAATATATGCTGCAGCAGATTGGCATGCGACCCGAGGACTATTTGAAGAACCGTGCTCAGGTGGCGGTGCGCCAGCAGATTGTCGAGGCGGTCTCGGACGGCCTCAAGGCTCCGGACACTTTCTTCAAGGCAGTTGCGCTCTATCGCGGCGAAGACCGCACCATCGACTATTTGACGCTGCCCAAGGCACTCGTCGAGCCGATCGTGGCGCCATCCGATAGCGTGCTTTCGGCCTATTTCGAAGCCAACAAGAAGACATATGCGGCACCCGAATACCGCAAATTCTCCTATGTCCGCCTCGAGCCGGTCGACATCATGGATCCGACCGCCGTCACCGACCAACAGGTCAGCGACGATTACAACAAGAACAAGGCGCGTTACACCACGCCGGAATTGCGTACCATCGAGCAGCTCGTGTTCAAGACGCCGGATGCGGCCAAGGCCGCGTTCGATTCGCTCAAGGCAGGCGCCACTTTCGACAAGCTGGTCACGGCGGAAGGCAAGACCCCAGCCGACACGTTGCTCGGCACGCTTGCCAAGGACAAGATCGCCGACAAGGCGGTCGCCGACGCCGCCTTCGCGCTTAACGCCAATGAAGTCAGCCAGGTCGTGCAGGGCGCCTTCGGTCCGGTGCTGCTGCGTGTCACCGAGATCAAGCCCGAGGTGGTGAAGCCGCTGGCCGAGGTGTCCGACCAGATCCGCAAGGATCTGGCGCTGGGCGAGGCAAGCCGCATCCTTCTGGACGTGCGCGACAATTACGATGACACCCGCGCCGCCGGCAGTTCGCTGGCCGACGCTGCGGCCAAGCTGAAGCTGAAGGTCGTCACCATCGACGCCATCGATCGCAGTGGACTGCGGCCAGATGCAAGCATCGTCAAGGACCTGCCGCAATCGCCGGAGCTGATCAAAGCGGTCTTCGACGCCGAACCCAACACGGAAAACGATGCCTTGACCACAGCCGACAACGGCTTCGTCTTCTATGAGGTGGCGTCCATCACGCCGGCTCGCGACCGCACGCTGGATGAGGTTCGTCAGAAAGTCGTGGCCGACTGGACGGCGGCGGAAACAAGCAAGCGGCTCGCCGCCAAGGCTGACGAGCTGGAAAAGCGGCTCAAGGCCGGCGCAACGCTCGATGTCATTGCCAGCGAACTGAAGCTGGAAAAGCAGACCAAGCGCGGTGTGAAGCGCGAGGCTGACGACGTCGATTTCGGCAAGGAAGGTGCCGCAGCGATGTTCGGAGTCGGCGAAGGCGGTACCGGCCTGATCCCCTCGCCTACCGGCGACGGAGAGATCCTGTACAAGGTCGCCGAAGTGTTCGAGCCCGCCGGGGCCGATGCCAGCTCGGTGCCGGATGACGCACAGAAATCCTTCACCTCCGGCATGTCGGACGACCTGCTCGACCAATTGGTGGCGCAGTTGCAGACGCAGTACGACGTTCGCGTCGACCAGGCCGCCGTCGCCCAAGCCTCGACAAGATGAG
>NZ_RZRA01000293.1:0-5809 GCF_003998945.1 Mesorhizobium sp. M7A.F.Ca.CA.003.01.2.1
GGCTACCGCCGTGCCGTAGGTGAAGCCGGGCAGGCCGGTGGTGCGGCCGGACAGCTCGGTGAAATCGATCAGGAACACCAGCGCCAGGAGGCCGATGAAGAACCAGATGGTGATCGTCACGTAGCGGAAGAAGAAATAGCGGCCCAGTGTCCAGCCCATCAGCCGACCCCTTGCCCTGATGTGCCGCGCCTGGACAAACGCAATTTGAAAGCATTCCAGCTGTCAGCGATGCGCGAGGCGAAGTTTGTCATCCAGTCCGCCCAGGTCACGGGCAGTTCCAGTGTCCGGTTCGAGACGATGAACCAGATCGCCACCGCGGAAGCCACGATCGGCACACCATAGACCATATAGGCATATTGCGGGATCTCATCCGCCTTGCTGGCGGCGAAAAAGCCCAGCCAACGCACGAACAGCGATATCGTGATCGCCGTGATCAGCGGATTGACGCGCGCCTCGCGGTGCGAGCGCGCATCCCCGGCGACCGCAAGCGCGATCAGCGCGAAAACCATGGAATAGGTCCATTCCGAGAACCGCTGGTTGACTTCGGCCCGGTATTCGTAGGGGCTCTGCTGATAATACTTGTCGTTGGCGCTCGGGTTGAGCAGGTACTGCGTCGTCTGGTCCTTGGGCAGGAGCGTCACCGCTGAAGCCGCCGCCATGAAGGCCGACATGTCGAAGGCATAGGAGGTGAAGCGGATGACGGAGAGATCGCCGGTCAGCGTTTTGCGATGGATGACGCCGTCATTCATCATCAGCACCTTTTCACCGCCGCGTTCGATGATGCTGCCGGTCTTGGCGTAGTAGACGAGGTTGACGCCTTCTTCGCGCGAATCGGCGACGAAAATGCCGCCCAGCCGATTGTTGGGAAGGCGCTCGCCGACCTGCAGGAACAACCCGTCGTCGATCTTGCGGAAGGTACCTTCCTGGATGATCAGCGACAACAGATCCGCGCGTGACGATGCCACCAGGGCCCGGTTCTTCTGCCGTGCGTAAGGATCGATGCCGTTGTCGACGGCAAAGGAAAAAACGGCTGCGGCGAGCGCCAGCAACATGATCGGCCGCACGATCGTCCAGCGCGAGGCTCCCGCGGCGTTGACGACGGCAAGTTCGGAATCCGAATTCATGACGCTGAGTGTCTGTGCGACCGCCACCACCAGCGCAAAAGGCACTACGATCGGGATGATGGACGGAAGGATGAGGGCGGCGACTTCGAAGAAGGTCAGCGCCGATTGGCCGCTGTCGGTGACCAGATCGATCTTTGCCAGCACCTGCGTCGTCCATACGATCGCCAGCGTCCACACAAGAGCGGCCATGAAGACCACGAAAGCGCGGCGCATGATGTAGCGTTCAACGACCTTCATGAAGGCTTTTCTCGATTTTTTCGAACGGCATCATGCCGCCGAACAAGGTAGCTGTCCGGCAGCGCCTGCACAACTGGCTCATCAGATGGTCTATCCGGGTTCTGTCCCACATCACGCCCCCCGGCTGGGCGGAGTGTCGGCGGGAATGGATAAGAAAGGGCGAACATCGATGGTTAACAACAAGTTGCGGCAAAAAGCGGGGCCGTGCCGCGACGAATCGTCATCGATTCCATAGGTCATATGGGATGCCAATTCGGCAAAGTCTTGCCAAATGCCGGAAAACGACCAAATGTCGCGCATCGTTTCGAACCGCTTCCCCAAAAGTCGCGCATTCCCTGAAAGCAGGACATGATGAATCAAAGACCGTCGATCGCCTTCGCCAAATTTTCCGGGTCCCAGAGCGGGGTGAACAAGAAGGGCACGGTCTTCGTGCTCGCGGCGGATGAGGGCGGCCTGAGCGACGTCGCCAAGCCCAGTGATCCCGGCAAGACACTGGAGCGGGCTTTTCCCGTGGCTGAGTTCACCGGCAAGTTCGCCAGCACGGTGGAAGTTCTGGCCCCGCAGGGAGCGTCGCTCGACAGACTGGTGGCGATAGGCACCGGCAAGGTGTCGGGACTGGACGAATATGCGTGGTTGAAGCTTGGCGGCACCGTTGCCGCGTCGCTGCGCAAGGCGACCGAGGTAGCGGTAGTCCTCGATGTGGTCGGCGCCTCGCCGAGCGCGAAGGACGCGGCAAGCCTTGCCGCGGGCATTCTCCTGCGCAGCTATTCCTTCGACAAGTACAAGACCAGGAAGGATAAGGACGACGGCAAGGCAGAGCCGAAGAAGCCGGTCAAGGTGACCATCCATACCGCCGATCCGGCCGCTGCGAAGAAGGCCTTCGCCGATGCCGAGGCGGTGATCGACGGCGTCCTTCTGGCGCGCGACCTCGTCAACGAACCGGCAAACGTGCTTGGGCCGGTCGAGTTCGCTGCCCGCGCCAAGGAACTCGAGGCACTCGGCGTCAAGGTCGAGATATTGGCTGAGAAGGAAATGAAGAAGCTCGGCATGGGCTCGCTGCTCGGTGTCGCGCAAGGCTCGCCACGCGGCGCCCGCATGGCGATCATGCAGTGGAACGGCGGCAAGCCGAAGGACAGCCCGATCGCCTTCGTCGGCAAGGGCGTCACTTTCGACACCGGCGGCAATTCCATAAAGCCGGCCTCGGGCATGGAGGATATGAAGGGCGACATGGGCGGTGCCGCCGCCGTTACCGGCCTGATGCATGCGCTGGCGGCCCGCAAGGCGAAAGCCAATGTCGTCGGTATCATCGGACTGGTCGAAAATGCGGTCGACGGTCATGCCCAGCGTCCCGGTGATATAGTCACTTCGATGTCGGGCCAGACCATCGAGGTGCTCAATACCGACGCCGAGGGCCGCCTCGTGCTGGCCGATGCGTTGTGGTACTGCAACGACCGCTTCCAGCCGAAATTCATGGTCAATCTGGCGACGCTGACCGGCGCCATCATGGTGGCGCTCGGCCAACATTATGCCGGCCTGTTTTCCAACAATGACGAACTGGCCGAAAAATTGTCGGTGGCGGGGCAGGCGACTCAGGAACGGCTGTGGCGCATGCCGCTCGGCGCCGAATACGACAAGCTGATCGATTCCAAGAACGCCGACATGAAGAACATCGGCGGCCGTTTTGGCGGCGCCACCATCGCGGCGCAGTTTCTGCAGCGCTTCGTCAAGGACACGCCATGGGCTCATCTCGACATAGCCGGCACGGCGATGGGGGCGCCGTCGAACGAGATCAACCAGTCGTGGGGTTCCGGTTTCGGCGTCAGGCTGCTCGACCGGCTGGTGCGCGATAACTATGAGCAGTGAACGGGTTCGATCACTATAGGCTGAAGCGATGGCCGACGTTCTGTTCTACCACCTGACCGAATCGACGCTGGAGGATGCGCTGCCAGGCCTCCTGGAGCGCAGCGTCGACCGTGGCTGGCGCGCCGTGGTGCAGACAGGCACCGAGGAACGCCGCGATGCGCTCGACCAGCATCTTTGGACCTTCCGCGACGATTCGTTCCTGGCGCACGCAACCGATCGTGAAGCTCATCCCGGCGAACAGCCGATTCTGTTGACCACCGGCGACGGCAATCCCAACGACGCCAAGATAAGGTTCCTGGTCGACGGCGCGGTGCCGCCTGACCTTGGCGGCTACGAGCGCGCGGTGTTCCTGTTCGATGGCCACGATGCCGCCCAGCTCGAGGCGGCGCGAGGACACTGGAAGGTGATGAAGAGCGCTGGCCACGACGTCACCTACTGGCAACAGACGCCAGATCGCCGCTGGGAGCGCAAGGCGTAGACCAGCCGCTTGTGGCGGATGACTCGATCCTACAGTCTTGCCTTGATCCGGTTCTGTTTCCGGGTGACGTAGTCGCCGTGTTTCAATCTCTTGAAAACATACCAGTCGCCATCCGGAGCCTTGCGCTGGTAGATTACTTTGCCAGCCTGGCGGTGCTCGAAGCAGGTCATCGAGCCCTTCACGCCCCAGGAACCGTGCCATTGCGCACGCCAGCACAGCTTGCCGCCGCCGGGAATGAACCACATGCCGTCGCCATAGCCCGACTTGCCTTTGTCGTGGGTCCAGGACTCGAACTGTCTCTGCTTGACGGCAAAGAAGCCGGCGCCCTTCTTGCCCCACAGCCACGAATGGTTCTGATAGATCTGGTAGACGCCTTCGTCAGGAACCGCTGTGGCCTCTTGAGCCTGCTCGGCGATTTTCATCGCCGTCTTGGCTGTCGCAGGAGCCTGGAAGGCAAGAACAAGAACGGAGCAGGCGAATGCCGCTCCAAGATAATTTCCCACTACCCGCTTCACGAAACTTCTCCACAGACTGATTTACGCCACGCCTCAATCCTCATCCCGAACCGCTGGTTCGGGATGGATCACGATCAAACAAGGAGATTGGAAGTCGATCCCGATCGCGTCGGGGTCGATCAGCACGATGCGTCTACGGCAGGACGTGCTGGGTCACCCTCCAGTCGGGCAGACCATAGCCACCCAGCCACGGCCACACTTCCTTCTGGTTGAAGTAGACAACCGAAGTCAGCGCCGGGAACTCCGCGTAGGATTTGCGGGAATCTTCCTGCCATTTCGAGACATAGTCCTGCTTCCCGACATAGCCGAGTTCCGCAACGATGATCGGCTTGTTGAACACTGCAACGCGGTCATAGCCGGGCTTCAGCAGCTCAGCGAAGGTGCGGTCGCGGCCGGTCTCGTCATCATCTTTTTTCTGCAGACCGAACACCGACAGGCCGATGACGTCGACATAGTCGTCGCCGGGGTAGTATTTTTCCAAACCCTCTTCGCCTTTGGGCGACCACATGTACTTGGCTGCGGGGGCAGCCTTGCGGCAGATGTCGACTTCGCGCTTGTAAGCGGAGATCCAGTCCTTGGGAGCCCAGTTGGCCCAGGTGAAGCGGCCGTTCTTGTCTTCCATTTCCTGCGCCCAGCGAATGGTCACCGGGCTCTTCATCTGTCCCACCAGGTCGCAGATCGCCTGCATGTTGGCGTCATATTTGCCGCTCAAAATGCCGTCGCGCAATTCGGGCGGGGTGATGCGCCAGTCCTTGGACCAGGTCCACGGCTCAACCGTGATCAGCAGCGAACGGCCGCGCTGCAGCGCATAGGCGTCGGCGAGTGGCAGCGTCGACAGATCGACGTCTTCCCAGGGCAGGAACAGCTCTTCGATGCTGGCGCTCTTGTCGGCGCTGAAGTCGCCGTAGGGATCGTAGGATCCGAACGCCGAGGCGGCGCTGCTCGTCTGGACGGGGTCCGTCGCGGCTACTGAGCCAGCGCCTCCTGCCGTGGGGAACGCGGCGCTTCCGCCCAATGCCAGCGCGATTGCAAGTGCTTTTACTGTGGAGTGTTTCATGTCGATCTCCCATGGCCCCAACCTCTTGCGGAAGTTAAGGCTTCGCCCGTGCGCATCGATGCTTGATCGACACGATTACCCAAAACCGATCGGCTCTATTTGGCAGAATCTGCGGGATTTCGGAGCGACCCGTTGGCGGATGTGCGAAACCTGACACAGAGCCACCCAAAAAATTATCTCTCAAGGCCCTATACAGGGGGCGCTCGAGAGAAAGTTCGCCGCGATACTCACAAATTCGCGTCAATATCCCGATATATCATCCCTGGCTAATTTAAGAGCCGGTCGCGACCAAGAGTCAAGTGCAATTAACGGTTGCTTAACCATGTGCGCGCGACATGGTTAACGCTGCTCTCAAAGTTCGATCCTTGCCGGACAGCTTTGGCCCATCGGCGAATTCTCCAGCGCTGAAAAATTTGCGGCTCATCGTTCACGTGCTGGTCGGTGGAAACTGTTCCACCGGACTATCCTTAACCAGTTCTGAAGAACCGTAGTTAAGAAATAACTAATTTAGTTGACTCTAAGGATGCCTGAGCGG
>NZ_RZRA01000294.1:0-5777 GCF_003998945.1 Mesorhizobium sp. M7A.F.Ca.CA.003.01.2.1
GAGCAGGCCAATGGCGGGCGCAAGCTGAAGCCGCTGTTCTCGGGCTGTTCGATGGGCGGCTATCACTCCTCGAACTTCGTCTTCCGCTTTCCCGAACTCGCCAGCGGCGTCATCGCGCTGTCGGGCGTCTATTCGGCGCGCGATTTTTTCGGCAGGGCGCTCGAGGGCGATATCTTCTACAACTCGCCGCTCGACTATCTGCCCGGCATCGTCGATCCCAAACTGCTGGCCCGGCTGAAGACGCTCAGGCTGATCTTCTGCTGCGGGCAGGGCGCCTGGGAAGAGCGGATGCTGGTCGAGACGCGCAGGTTGGAACAGATCCTGCGCGACAAATCCATTCCCGCCTGGGTCGATTACTGGGGCGGCGATGTCAGCCACGACTGGCCGTGGTGGCACAAGCAACTGGTCTATTTCTTCGGCCGTTGGCTGGATGACGACCTGATGCACAGGCTGGATTGATAGGGAGGCCCGTCCGCTGACGGCTACCCTTCCTGGCATGCCGGCAGGGCGGTTTCGCGCTCCGAAGCCGATACGCGACGCAGGCCAAGGAAGACGACAAGGGCGGTGACGACGGTGATCGCCGCCAACACGATCAGCAGCCTGTCGAACGCCGTCTCGTAGGCCTGGACCAGAACAATGGCTCCGGCTTGGGGCAAATGTTGTGCTGCTTCGCCGAGATTGCCGGTCACCAGCAACTGGGCTGCCGCCGCTGCGTCCGTCGAAGATGCCATTCCTTATGCGGCGAGCTGCGCGGCGGCAAAGCCGGAAAGCGTCGCCATGACGATCGCCAGCGCCACACCCTCGCAGGCGACGCGGGTGGTGTTGAAGATGCCGACCGCCATGCCGGCGCGCTCCCTTGGCACGACGCTGACCGCAAGCCCGTCCATCAATCCCCAGGGCAGAGCGATGCCGACGCCGATCAGCATCAGCGGCGCCATCAGCGCACTATCGACCGGTGGTGTCAGGCTCAGCCAGACAAGCCCGGCGGCAGCGACGAGCAGGCCGACACCGCAGATGGTGGCCGGTGCGATCCAGCGCGCCAGCTGGCCGGCGAGCATCGGCAGGATCAGCAGCGGACCTGAGAGGCAGATCATCAATTGCCCGGCCTTGATCTCGTTCATCCCTTCGATGCCGATGAAACGGATCGGCAACAGGACGAGCAGGACGACGAAGGCGTAAGCGGGTGCCGCAGCCAGGAACTGGACGCCGACGAAGCGGGGGTAGGCAAACAGCGTGAGATCGAGCATCGGCCGTTGTGCTTGCCGCTCGACAACGACGAAGGCGACAAAACAGATGATAGAAGCGGCCAGAAGCGTGACGACGAGGGGATCAGCCCAGCCGCTCTGCGGCGCCTGGAGCACGCCATAGGTCAGCGACGCCAGCGCGATCGTGAAGGTGCCGGCTCCCGCCCAGTCGAGGCCCGTCGCATCCGGGTCGCGCGATTCCCTGATGGTGCGCAGGCCGAGCATGGCGGCGGCAATCGCGAGTGCCGCAACCAGAAGAAAGATCGACCGCCAGCCGAATGCGGAGATAAGCAGGCCCGACGCGATCGGGCCGAAGGCGAGGCCGATGCCGAAACTGGTGCCGAGGAAGCTGAAGGCGCGCAGCCGCAATGGCCCTTCGAATTCCTGGGCGAGTGCCGAGGCGCCGCCAGCGAAGGCGGCCGCACTGCCGATCCCCTGCACGGCCCGGAAGATGTCGAACCAGATGATGTCCGGCGCCAGCATCGCGCCCAGTGATGCCAGGATATAGAGGGAGAGGCCGACGAGGAAGAGGCGCTTGCGGCCGTGGTTGTCGGCCAGGGCGCCCGACGCCATCAGGGTGGCGCCGAAGGTCAGCATGAAGGCGTTGGTCACCCAGTTGAGCTCGATGGGACTGCCGCCGAGATCGGCCGCGATGCGCGACAGAGCGACGGCCGGACCGGTGAAGGTCAATGGCATCGTCATCGCGGCAAGGCACACGGACAAGAGCACGAGCCATCTCTCGGCAGAGCCGGTTGTGGTCCTGGAAGTCATGGATTTTCCTATCTGAAACAGCACTCGCCGGTGGGCCGCGCGATTGCGGAGCCGGTCGTGATGACAAGATAGGTCGTCGGCATTTCAGGAAGAATAGTGTTATATCTCCTGGTATATCGGACTGAAACGCTCGAATGGAATGACACGATGGATCGTCTCAACGGGCTCCTGGCCTTTGCCCGCACCGCCGAATTCGGCAATTTCGTCGCTGCCGGACGGGCGCTTGGCATCTCGGCTTCCGCTGTCGGCAAAAGTGTCGCCCGGCTCGAGCAGGAACTCGGCGTGCGGCTCCTGCAGCGCAGCACGCGGCGCATTGGCCTGACGGAAGAGGGCAAGCTGTTCAACGAGCGGGTGCGCCGCATCCTCGACGACATCGACGATGCCGAGGCGATGCTGTCGCGGACACGGGAAACACCGCGTGGGCGGCTGCGCATATCCACCCCGATCGTCACCTATCATCTGTTGCTGCCGGTGTTGTCGGAGTTCATGGCCCGCTATCCCGAGATCGAACTCGACATCGATTTCAACGACCGGATCGTCGACGTCATCGACGAGGGCATCGATGTCGCGATCCGCAGCGGCGAGCTGCCTGATTCGCGCCTCGTGTCGAGACCCGTTGCGCCCTTCCGCATGCTGCTGTGCGCGGCGCCCTCCTACCTCGAGCGCCATGGCACACCCGGCGAGCCGGCGGATCTCATCAGGCATTTCGGCATAAACTTCCGCTTCCTCAACAGCGGCAGGCTGCTGGAGTGGCCGTTCATAACCGGAAGCGCTGAACCGCAGATCCGCTCGATGCTGACCTGCAACAACATGGAAGCATTGAAGGGCGCCACGATCGCCGGCCTCGGCATCGCCTGCATGCCGGATTTCCTGGTGCGTGAGGCGCTGCACGAAGACAGGCTGCGTACCGTTCTCGACGGTCATGTCGACGGCCGTGGCCAGTTCCGGATGCTGTGGCCTTCCAACCGCCATTTGTCGCCGAAGGTGCGCGTGTTCGTCGATTTCCTTCCCGATCGCCTTGCGGCGCGCTAGGCGTTCATCGCATAATATGACAGTGATAGTCATGTTTGTGTGGAAGCGCTTGAGCGGCTGTGGCATGCCGCTGACCGCGGGGGCGCTGCGGCGCTTGCCCCGAACTGTTGCATAGGACTTGAATGATGGACCAATTGAGCGCGCAAACCCGGATCAGCGACGCGGCGATCAGGTCGGTGATGGACCGGCTGCGCGCCGAGCACAGCGAATTCGAGATCGACACCGGCGTCGCCGACCAATGGGAGCTTCGCCTCTATTATGGTTCGTTGAGCGCCACGCTCGATGATGAAAGCGTACTGATCCGCGTCGCGGCGTCCGACGAAACCTGCCTGTCCTACATGAAGATGACGGTTGCCGGCCATGTCGCCGAACATCTCGGCACGACCAGGGGCATTCATTGGCAAGGCGACGGCGTTGACGCCGGCACGCCGGTCTTCTTCCGCGAGATCACGGTGATGTCGTCGACGCGGATTTCGGCGCATATGCAGCGTCTGCGCTTCGCCGGCAAGGATCTCGGCCGGTTCAGCCATGGCGGCCTGCACATGCGGCTGCTGCTGCCGCCGGCTGGCCGCCAGCCGCTCTGGCCGACGATGGGCGCCGACGGCCTGATTGTCTGGCCTTCGGGCGACGATGCTCTTGCCGTGCGGGTCTACACGATCCGGGCGCTGGATGCCGCAAGCGGCTGGCTCGATGTCGATTTCGTGCTGCACCCCGGCCAGGAGACGCCCGCCGCCAGCTTCGCGCAAAATGCACGGGCGGGAGATGTCATCGGCATGATCGGACCCGGTGGCGGCGACGCTCCGGTGGCGCAGACCTTGCTTCTGCTCGGCGACGACACAGCACTTCCCGCCATAGGCAGGATTCTGGAAGATCTGCCGCCGTCAACACGCGCTGAGGCGCTGATCGAGATCGATGGGCCGGACGACCGGATGGCGCTGGCGCAAGGGGATAATATCGACATCACCTGGCTTTACCGGCACGGCCGCGAGGCCGGCACCGCGGGCCTGTTGTCCGCCGCCTTGCGCGAGCGCAAGCACATGGCGCTTGCCGACGGCCTGTACGTCTGGGTCGGTTGCGAATTTGGCGATTTCCGGGAGATCCGCAAGATCGTGCGCAAACAGTGGGGCCTGCCGCGCGACCGCCACCTGGTTACGGCCTACTGGCGCCGGGACGCGCACAGCGTGGGCGAGGGCGGCGAGGACTAGCCGCTGCCTATTGCCTGACGCTTCTCGCCACCAGCCGCGCGACGCTCGGGCCGATCAGCAGCACGATCAGGAAGCGTGCTGATTGCAGCGCCATGACGAAAGAGATGTCGACGTTCTGCGCTGCTGCAGCGATGATGGCGATGCTGTCCATGCCGCCGGGGCTGGTCGCCAGATAGGCGGTCAGCGGATCGATGCCCAGGAGATGGCTGATCATGAAGGCAAGGCCGCCGCAAAAGGCGATCAAGGCCACGATCGAGGCGATGATCTGCGGCAAGGCGCGCGCCGCATGGCGCAGGATCGCCCTTGTGAAGTTCAGGCCGATCGACCAGCCGACCATGGCGTAGCTGACGGCCAGCAGCCATTGCGGCAATTGCATTTCCACGCCCAAGCCGAGATGGACGACGGTGCCGAAGATGAAGGTGCCGAGGAAGAAGGGCGAGGGCAGTCGGCACAACTTTCCCGCCAGGCCGCCTACGACCGCGATGCCGATGGTGGCGGCGAAGGCTTGGGCATCGATCGGCGGAAACCAGACGATGGCGGGGATTTCGACCTCAGACGTGTCGACCCACATCTTGGCAACGAGTGCCGCCGTCATCGAGACGAAGATGACGCGCAGATATTGCATGAAAGCGACGAGCCGCTGATCGGCGCCGAAGGCACCCGCCATCAGCACCATGGCGGTGGCCGCACCCGGCGACGAGCCCCAGACGGCGGTGGTGCCGGGCAGGATGCGCCAGCGGCTGATCAGCCAGCCGAGCAGGCTGGAGGCTGTGACGGTGGCCACCACGACGCCGAGAAACAGCGGCCATTCCTGGGTGAAGACCGGAAAGATGTCGGCCGAGATCGACGCCGCGACGAGGCAGCCGACGATCGCCTGGGCGGCGCCGAACAGAAGACGCGGCACGCGCACCGTGGCGCCATTGGTGCCGGCGACGATGGCGGCCAGCATCGGCCCGATCAGCAGCGCCGCCGGCAGGGCGGCGAGTTCCAGCGCGCCGGCAAACAGCAAGGAAACAACCAGCAGGGCAAGCCACTGCCAGAGCTTGCGCATCCGCGCCATGCGCTCGAGTGTGGGCAGGTCCGGGGAGGGCTGCTCGGCCGAGGAATCCATGTTTCGCTCTTAGACCCGCAGGGCGAAAAATGCGAACCGCGATTCACAGAAAAATGATTGTTTCACCCGCCCAGGTGTCGAGTAACAGGTCTCACAAGCCGGCGTTGAACCGTTGCTCGATCTCATTGCGACCCATGCGGTCGAAATCGTCGGGGACGGAAAACTGGCCGGCCATAAAACCGACCCGTCGCGCCTGCAGCGTCGGCTGTTCGATCGGCACGATTCTGGCCAACGGCTTGCCGGCTTTGGCAATAACAAACGACTCGCCTTGGGCTGCACGTCTCACAAGGCGCGACAGATGAGCTTTCGCATCGCGAATGTTTACTGTCTGCGTCAAAGATTGCTCCTCAAAATTGGCATCGAACTCACCCCGTCTTGCTGTCGGCTAGGCCGAAGCCGCCGACGGGGTGGGTC
>NZ_RZRA01000295.1:0-5770 GCF_003998945.1 Mesorhizobium sp. M7A.F.Ca.CA.003.01.2.1
CTTCTTCACCGGAATGCGCACCGACACGATAGTGCCGACACCTTCCCTCGACCGGATCTTCAGCGCGCCGCCCTGAAGCTCGGCCAGCGAACGTGAGATGGCAAGGCCAAGGCCGGACCCGCCATGGCTCTTGGAGAACTGGTTCTGCACCTGTTCGAACGGCCGTCCGAGCTTTCCGAGCGCCTCCTTGGGGATGCCGCAGCCATTGTCCTCGATCGTCAGCACCAGCGCGCCGGATGTGTTGCGGGCCCTGACCGATATGTGGCCGCCGTGGCCGGTGAACTTCACCGCATTGGACAAAAGGTTGATGACGATCTGCTTGATCGCACGGCGATCGGCGACCAGCGTCAGCGCATCGGCAATGCGCGTTTCCACGGAGATGGCCTTTTGCGCCGCCTGCAGCGAAACGACGCGTACGGTTTCGCTGATCAGCGGGCCGAGGTCGATCTCTTCCCGGTCCAGAGAGAACTGGCCGGCCTCGATCTTGGACATGTCGAGAATATCGTTGATGACGCCCAGCAGGTACTTGCCGCTGCTGTTGATGTCGGTGGCATATTCCTCGTAGCGCTCCGATCCGAGCGGGCCGAACAGCCCTTGTTCCATCAGTTCGGAGAAGCCGATGATGGCGTTCAGCGGCGTGCGCAACTCATGCGACATGTTGGCCAGGAATTCGGATTTGGCCCGGTTCGCCGCTTCGGCCCGTTCGGTTTCCTTCATGTATTTGCGGTTGAGGTCGACCAGTTCGCGCGAACGCTCCTCTTCGGCCCGCCGCGCGAGGCTGAGATCATGGATCGTTGCCATCAGCCGTCGCTCACTGTCGACCAGCTTCTCCTGGTGCAGCTTGATCTGGGTGATGTCGGAACCGACCGAGACGATGCCGCCGTCCCGGGTCTTCAGTTCGTTGACCTGCAGCCAGCGGCCATCGGCCAACTGCCGCTCGAAAGTGGCGCCGCCCTGCAGGCCGCTGGTGTGGGCAAGCCGCCTTTCGGAAGCAAAGGCCAGCATGCGTTCTTCCAGAGCCGCGCGCGCGGTGCCCGGCATCACGTCGCGGTCCGAAAGCCCGTTGTCCTGCTGGTATTTGGAATTGCACATGATCAGGTGCTGCGTCGAATCCCACAGCACGAAGGATTCGTTGATGTTCTCGATCGCCGTTCTGAGGCGAAGGTCGGCAGCCTCGGAACGCAGCGCCAGATGACGCTGTTCGGTGACGTCGACGGCGATGCCGATCAGCTGGATCTCCGGCGCTTCCGGATCGATGACCTGTGCCCGCGCGCGCATCCAGACCCATTGGCCATCGGCATGGCGCATGCGGAACACCTGATCGATGTGATCGATCTCGCGAGCGACGATTCTGTTGGCGAGCTCGAACAGGTCGCCGTCCTCGGGATGGATGATCTGATCGACCTCGCCGAAGGACAGCATCGTTTCGCAAGGCTTGTAGCCGAGCATGTCGTACATCGAGCGCGACCAGTACATCTTGCCGCGCACCATGTCCCAGTCCCACAGGCCGCAGCGGCCGCGAACCAGCGCCATGTCGATGCGCTGATGCGCTTCGAGGTAGATGCGGTCGGCCGCCTGCGCACGTGCCGCCTGGCCGAAATAGGCATAGAGGATGACGATCAGCACACCGGCCGTCAGCACGAACAGGGTGACGTTCAGCGAAACGGTCTTGCGCCAGGCATCGAAAACCGCGTCCTGTGGCACCAGGGCCGCCGATGCACCCTTTCCGCCATTCGCCAGGCTGACCGCGGCGTACCAATCCCGTCCGTCGATGTTGACGTCCATGACGCCCGCACGATCGCCGAACATGAACAAGGGCTGGCCGCCCTCGACGAGGCCGTCCAGAGAATGGCCCTGCCATGGCATCGAGCGTGGCGTCACCGCGACGATCTTGAAAGCGCTGTCGGTGATGACAAGCACATGGCTGCGGCCCATCGCGCCCTGACGGCTGGTGGTCTCCAGCAGATCCTGTATGGCGCCGGGCACCGTTTCCGAGGTGGTGGCGAGCGAACTGGCCAGCTGGCCCGCCGCCAGCGTCAGGATCGCCTTGGCATTGCGCTCGACATCGTCGCGCTCGTTCATCAGCGACAGCACGCGCAGCGCCGCGATGACGATCAGGAAGGTGATGATGAGGACGGGTATTGATCGGCGCAGCAGCGGCTCGGCGGCCAGAAACCGCCGGTAGGCCGGTTCGGCGATGAGTCGCGTATTCCCGGCAAGACCGTCGCCGCGCGTCTCACGATGCGCAAAAACCGTCCCTCCGGGCGCGCCCCACGCGTCCGCCTTCGCCATAAATGGCACTCCCCGAATTTGCCTATGCTGCTTGGTGATCCGGCAAACGCCGCACTTCCGAATCGTCAGTAAAGAATCAAAGGTGATTCGCCTTGTCCAGTGGTCCGGCGAAAAAAGATTAAAAATCGACTAAAATAATGGGCTTTCGCTGGCGCAGCGCCTAACGGAAGCCGCTGCTGGCAGGTCCTGGTTGAAATTCACCAGCTTGGCGGCGTGCACGGATCTCCCTTCTGCCACAAGGGGAGAAGGAAGAGAGCGGCTAAGCCAGCGTGCGCTCGACAATATCCCGCAGATCCGCCGACAGGTTTTCGGCGCCGGCGATCGAGAGCAGCGCTTCCCTGGCCTTCGCCTGCCGCAAGGGTTCGAGCGAACGCCAGGATCTGAGCGCCGTCGCCAGCCTTGCCGCCACTTGCGGGTTGCGCTTTTCAACCTCGAGGACGGTTTGAGCAAAGAACCAGTAGCCTTCGCCGTCGGCCCGGTGGAAGCCGGTCTGATTGGCGCTGGAGAAGGTGCCGATCAGCGAGCGCACCCGGTTCGGATTGCCCATCGAGAAGGCCGGGTGGTTGGTCAAGGCCTTCACGGTGTCGACGGTTTGCGGCCCCGGTACGCTGGCCTGGATCTGGAACCATTTGTCCATGATCAGCGGGTCGGACCCGTAGGTCGTCTCGAAAGCCGCCAGCGCCTCGACCGCCTCGGGCGAACCGTGGTGACGATGCGCGAGCACGGCAAGTGCTGCCGCGCGGTCGGTCATGTTGGTCGCGGACTGGAAATGCCCGGCAGCGAGTTCCGCTCCGCCCGGCTGCAGCGACAGATAATCCAGCAGGGTGTTGCGCAAGGCGCGTCGCCCGGCGCTTGCCGCGTCGGGGCTGAACGCTTCTCTGTCGGCAAGGCTGAGGTAGAGGCCCGAAAAAACGTCCCGGTTCGCAGTGCCGATCGCCAGCGCCAGTGCCTCGCGAGCCGCATAGATGGCATCGGGGTCGATGTTCCTGCCGATGTCGCGGGCAATGTCGGCTTCGCCGGGCAGGGCCAGCGCCAATGCCCGATAGGCCGGCTCCAGCGTCTCGTCGCCGGCAATGCTGCCGGCGAGTTCGATCAGCCGCGGCGCAAAGGCCGGCTGCTTGCCGCCGAGGATCTCGCGGAACGCTGATATCAGCGCATCGGTCAACAATGTGTTGAAAGCCTGCCAGCGCGAGAAGGCGTCGCCGTCGTGGCGGGCGAGGAAGAACTGGTCGTCGGCTTTCTGCTCGACGGACAATGTCACCGGCGCCGAAAAGCCGCGGTTGAGCGACACGGCCGGGCGCTCGGTGACGCCTGAAAACCGCACCATGTGGCGACGCTTGCGGATATGGATGACGCCGTCCTCGACGCTGGCGCCCTCGACGCTACTATACGGCACAGGCTTGCCGCCGGCGCCGATCAGCCCGAAAGCGAGCGGGATGTGCATCAGCCGCTTGCGGCTTTCGGAGGGTGTCGGCGGCACCGACTGCTCGATTTCGAGCGTGAACTCCTGCGCGGCCGGATTGTGCGTCGAACTGATCGTCAGGTTCGGCGTTCCCGCCTGATGATACCAGAGCGCGAACTGCGACAGGTCGCGGCCGGACGCATCCTCGAACACCTTGATGAAATCCTCGATCGTCGCCGCGTCACCGTCGTGCCGCTCGAAATAGAGGTCCATGCCGGCGCGAAACACGTCGGCACCGAGAATTGTGCGGATCATGCGCACCACTTCGGAGCCCTTCTCGTAGACCGTCGCGGTGTAGAAATTGTTGATCTCGCGGTAGCGGCGCGGCCGCACCGGATGCGCCAGTGGGCCCTGGTCCTCTGGAAACTGGTGGGCGCGCAAGGTCCGCACCTCGGCAATACGCTTGACCGCGCGCGAGCGCTGGTCGGCGGAGAATTCGTGGTCGCGGAAAACCGTCAGGCCTTCCTTCAGGCAGAGCTGGAACCAGTCGCGGCAAGTGATTCTGTTGCCTGTCCAATTGTGGAAATACTCATGCGCTATGATCGCCTCGATATTGGCGAAATCGGCGTCCGTCGCGGTCTCCCGGTCGGCCAGCACATATTTGTCGTTGAAGATGTTGAGGCCCTTGTTCTCCATCGCGCCCATGTTGAAGTCCGACACGGCGACGATGTTGAAGACGTCGAGATCGTATTCGCGGCCGAACGCCTCCTCGTCCCATTTCATCGACCGCTTCAGGGCGTCCATCGCATAGCCGGCCAGCGTCTCCTTGCCGGGCTCGACATAGATGCCGAGCTCGACCGTGCGGCCGGACAGGGTGACGAAACTGTCCGCGAGCCGGCCGAGATTGCCGGCCACCAATGCGAACAGATAGGACGGCTTGGGGAAAGGGTCGTGCCACACTGCATAATGCCAGCCGTCGCCGAGGTCGCCCTTTTCGAGCGGGTTGCCGTTGGACAGGAGCAGCGGCGCCTCGTCGCGCATTGCCTCCATGCGCACCGTGTAGACGGACAGGATATCGGGACGGTCGAGGAAATAGGTGATGCGGCGAAAGCCCTCGGCTTCGCATTGCGTGCAGTAGACGTGGCTCGAGCGGTAGAGGCCCATCAGGGCTTCGTTGCCCGCCGGCGCCACCTCGGTCTCGATGAGCAACTGGAAGCGCCGCGCCACCGGTGGCTTGAGGATGGTCAACTGGTCGGGCGTCGCCAGCAGATCCGCCGGTTTTACCTTCTTGCCGTCGATCTCGATGTGCTTGAGCGTAAGCCCGTCGCCGTCGAGCACCAACGGAGCCGATGCGGAGACGCCGTCACGGCGCTCTATCGTGAGCACGGCGGTGACACGCGTTGCGTCTGGCGAAAGGCGGAAGGTGAGGTCGGTTTGCGGAATGAGGTAGTCGTTGGGGCGATAGTCTTCGAGCTTGAAGACCTGGCCGGTGTCCGTGCGCATTCCGTGGGTTTTCCTGTCGATTGCGTTGGCGGCGGATTGTGTCCGCTGGTCCAAGAAATTTGAAGTCCGCGCTCTTTACACGAAACGGCCCCTCGACAAAACTGAGGCAATGCCTATTTCAGGCGTTCGTTCTCCTGTCATCATCACGAGGCATCCATGACCGTCGTCACACCGAAATTCGGCATGGGCGCATCCGTGCTGCGGCGCGAGGATGCCGCCTTCATCCAGGGCCAGGGCCGTTATACCGACGACATCCAGCCGGCTGGCGTCCTGCATGGCTATCTCCTGCGTTCGCCGGTCGCCAAGGCCAGCTTCACCATCGGTTCGACCGAGGCGGCGAAGGCCGCACCTGGCGTCCATCTGGTACTGACCGGCAAGGACCTTGCCCATCTCGGCGATCTGAAATCCGGCGTCATGCAGGAACAGCCGGACGGCACCAAGGCGCCGACGCGCGACATCCCGATCCTGTGCCGCGACCGCGTCAACTATGTCGGCGATGCCGTTGCCTTCGTCGTCGCCGACAGCCGTGCCTTGGCGCAGGATGCCGCTGAATTGATCGATGTCGACTATGAC
>NZ_RZRA01000296.1:0-5759 GCF_003998945.1 Mesorhizobium sp. M7A.F.Ca.CA.003.01.2.1
ATTCGCTGCGATGGCCGCGCCGATAGGCTTTTTGGCGGCTGGCGCTCGGGCGTTCAGCCACCGTCGCTTTCTCCCGAAGCATCCTTGAGCTCCAGCAATCGCCGATAGAGCGCCTGTTTCTGGCCGCCGGTCATCTTCGCGGCTTCCGCCGCCGCCTTGGAGGCCGGCGTCTCGGCGGCAAGCGACAGAAGCAAACGGTCGATGTCGGCGGGTTCGTCGACCCTGGCCTCGGCCGGAGCGACGCAGACGACGATCTCGCCCTTCGGCGTATCGGCCGCGGCATAGTGGTCGGCCAGCGCCTGCAGCGTGCCGGTTCGCATCTCCTCGAAGGTCTTGGTCAATTCCCTGCCGATCGCGGCCTTGCGCTCGCCGCCCAGCGCTTCGACCATGGCACCGAGGGATTCGGCCAGCCGGCGCGGCGATTCGAAGAAAATCAATGTCGCCGGCACGGCTTTCAGTGCCTCCAGCCGCGTCAGCCGCTGCCCGGTCTTCACCGGTAAAAATCCGGCGAACATGAAGGCATCGGAGGGCAGGCCGGATGCGGTCAACGCCGCGAGCGGCGCCGATGGGCCGGGGATAGGCACGACGCGAATGCCGTGGTCGAGCGCCTCGCCGACCAGCCGGTAGCCGGGATCGGACACCAGCGGCGTGCCGGCATCGGAGATCAGCGCCACGCTCTGTCCGGCCTGCAGCGCCGCGATCAGCTTCGGCCCGGCCTCGCCGGCATTATGCTCATGATAGGCTGTGGTGCGGCGGCGGATGCCATAACGGTCGAGCAGCACGCGCGACACCCGTGTATCTTCGCAAGCGACGATGTCGGCGGCGGCCAGCGTCTCCAGCGCGCGCAGCGTGATGTCGGCGAGATTGCCGATCGGCGTCGCCACCAGATAGAGCGCCGGCTCCAGCGGCCGGGCCGCGATCTCGGTCTGCCCGACCACATAGCTGCGCTTGCCCGTCTCTGCGGTCACTGATCAAGTCTCCGTTCGACCCTGTTTGGCACGGCTGACGCGGGCTTGCAAAAGCTGACGCCGATGTAAGGAATTCGCCTTTCCTTTGCCACAGTGGGGAACCAAACCGGCGTTGGCAGATTAGCCCCCTGATTCCGGAGGAGGACAGGATGGACAGCCTCAAGATACAAGACGCTTTCGAGCCCTACTATGCCGGCCGCAACCGCGTTGCCACCCCCAGGGACAAGCGCCCGTCTGCCAAGACCGAGCACAGCCTGACCGAAGAGCGCGTCGCCAGCACCTTGCCGACGAACGTCAGCCTTTCCGACAACAAACCCGACAGCACGACGGAGCACTGACCGGACGATGCCCAATCGCTTCGATATCTTCATCACCCGTCTTGAAACGAAGAACGCACGCCATGGCGCGCAACTACCCTCGATAGGCGACCAGCACAGCACCCGCCGCGATAAGGGCGACGCCAAGCCAGTTCGCTCCGGACAACCGCTCGCCGAGAAAGGCCGCGCCAAACACCGCCACAAGCACGACGCTTAGCTTGTCGATCGGCGCCACCTGCGCCGCATTGCCGATCTTCAGGGCGCGAAAATAGCAGAGCCATGAAGCGCCGGTCGCCAGACCGGACAGGGCGAGGAAAGCCCAGGTCTTTCCCGAGATCGTAGCCGGCGACTGGAACTGGCCGCTGGCGAGCAGGATGGCACCGAGCACGATCAGGATGATGATCGTGCGGATGAAGGTGGCGAAATCGGAATTGATGTTCTCGATGCCGACCTTGGCGAAGATCGCCGTCAGGGCAGCGAATGCAGCCGAGAGCAGCGCCCAGAATTGCCAGGAGGATACGGTCAGGTTCATGCGGGTGGCCTTCGCGGATTGCGTCTTAACCGAGATACCGTGAAACGCGTGCCTTCAGAAGGCCAATCAACTCCAGATCCATGAAT
Organism: Mesorhizobium sp. M7A.F.Ca.CA.003.01.2.1; assembly: GCF_003998945.1. Taxonomy (NCBI): domain Bacteria; kingdom Pseudomonadati; phylum Pseudomonadota; class Alphaproteobacteria; order Hyphomicrobiales; family Phyllobacteriaceae; genus Mesorhizobium; species Mesorhizobium sp. M7A.F.Ca.CA.003.01.2.1. The sequence goes on from NZ_RZRA01000296.1 coordinate 1,904, forward strand.
TCATAATCGTCAGGTATGTCGAGGCAGATCACACGCGCCTTCTTCAGGCTGGCCCTGAATTTCTTCTGCAGCTTGGTGCGGTGCGCCTTTTCCATGACGAAGATGATGTCGGCCCAAGCGACCAGCTCATGCGTCAGCGGCGTGTCGGCATCGTGGTTGGTTCCGGCCGAGGCCACCTCGATATCGCGGCGCGTTGAAAACACCTGTTCGGCGGTCGGGCTGCGCAAGCGGTTCTGGCTGCAGACGAAAAGGACGTTCTTCAAGGGTTAGCGCGCCAGATCGGCGACCACCGCGTCGAGCACGATCATGCCGGCGGCCGTGGCGCGCAGGCGCGCATTGCCGATCGGCGCCACCAGCCCTTCGCCCTGCAGCATCGACAACCGCGCGCTCGACAGGCCGCGCCCGGAGAACGCCTCGTAGCGGGAGAGGTCGATGCCTTCGGCCAGCCGCAGGCCCATCAGCAGGAATTCGTCGGCCTCTTCCGAGCGCGTCAGGATCTCGCCGCCGGTGACGCCATGGCCCTTGGCCTCGACCAGATTGGCCCAGGTTTCCGGCATCCGCTCGGCGATTGTCACCGTGCGCCGGCCGTTCTCGACGAAGCGGCCATGCGCGCCCGGCCCGACGCCGACATATTCGCCATAGCGCCAGTAGGTCAGGTTGTGCCGGCTCTCGGCGCCAGGCCTGGCGTGGTTGGAAATCTCGTAGGCCGGCAGGCCGTGCGCCTTGGTGATCTCCTGCGTCAGTGCATAGAGGTCGGCGGCATGGTCGTTGTCGGGAATGATGAATTTCTTTGCCGCATGCAGCGCGTGAAAGGGCGTGCCTTCCTCGATGGTCAGCTGGTAGAGCGACAGATGGTCGGCGGCATGGCCGATCGCCTGTTCCAGCTCCGATGCCCAAGCCTCCGGCGTCTGGCCGGGGCGGGCGTAGATCAGGTCGAAGGACAGCCTTGGGAATATTTCCCGCGCGAGGCCGATGGCGTGCAGGGCCTCTTCGACATTGTGCAGCCGGCCGAGGAAGCGCAAATCCTTGTCGTTCAGCGCCTGCACGCCGAGCGACACGCGATTGACCCCAGCCGCCCGATAGCCGCGAAAGCGCTCGGCCTCGACCGAGGACGGATTGGCCTCCAGCGTCACCTCGATGCCGGCAGGCACAGTCCAGTTCTTCGCCACGGCGTCCAGAACCCTGGCCACGGTTTCCGGCTTCATCAGCGAGGGCGTGCCGCCGCCTAGAAAAACGCTGGTCACCTCGCGCGGCCCGGTGCGCTCGCGCATCGTCGCCAGTTCGGCCTCGAAGGCGGCGGCAAAGCGCTCCTGGTCGACCGGCTGGTGGCGAACATGGCTGTTGAAGTCGCAATAGGGGCATTTGGCCGCGCAGAACGGCCAGTGGACATAGACGCCGAAGCCGGGCGTCCGGTCGAGCAGCATGCTCATGCCGAGCCCAATCTCGCTTTGGCGAATTTCTGGAAGGCACGGGCGCGGTGCGACAGCGCCGTGGCCTGGCCGGGCTTCCAGCCATGCTTTTCCTCGGCGCTCATTTCGCCGAAGGTTTTTTCGAAGCCCTCGGGCAGGAACACAGGATCATAGCCGAAGCCGAGCTCGCCGCGCGGTGGCCAGACCAGCGTGCCCTCGGCCTCGCCGCGATAATATTCGGCCTCGCCGTCGGGAAACGCCAGGCAGATGACGGCGACAAAGCGTCCCTTGCGCTGCTCCGGCAAGGCGGCGCCGACCTCCTGCAGCGCCACTTCGGTGCGTTGCATGGCCATGCCGAAGTCACGCGAACCGTCCGGGGTTTCGGCCCAGTTGGCGGTGTAGACGCCGGGCGCGCCGTCAAGCGCGTCGACGCACAGGCCGGAATCGTCCGACAACGCCGGCAGGCCGGTCGCCTTGGCGGCGGCGAGCGCCTTGATGTAGGCGTTCTCCTCGAAGGTGGTGCCGGTCTCGTCCGGCTCCGGCAGGCCATACTCCCTGGCCGACTTCGCTTCGAAGCCGAACGGTCCCATCAGGTCGGCGAATTCGCGCAGCTTGCCCTCATTATGGGTGGCGACGACGATCTTCTTGCCATCGAGAGAATGCATCAAAGGCCCCAGATTCTTGGCTCGGCAAATTCGATCGAGTTGCCCGAGGGGTCGCGTATATAGATCGAACGGCCGCCCTGCGGCCACTCGAATTCGCTCTCGATGGCGATCTTCTTTGCCTCCAGATGGGCTTTCCAGCCGGCGATTTCATCGTCGGTCGCCGTAAAGCAGAGATGACCTTGGCCGACCGCGCCGTGCGGTGGCACCGGCAGCCTCGCGTCGGGCGCCGGCGGGATTTTGGTTGCCTCGGCGTTGAAGACGAGCAGCACGCCGGGGCCGCAGCGGAAGAAGAGGTGGCGGCCGTCGACCTTGCCGAGGAGATTGAGGCCGAGGATGTCGGTGTAGAAGGTTTCGGCGGCGGGCAGGTCTGTGACGTAGAGGGCCGATTCCAGGATCGTGGAGGGTGTCACGAGGCGCCCCCCTCTGGCCTGCCGGCCATCTCCCCCTCAGGTGGGGAGATTGGCAGCTTCTGCATTGTCGCGCGCCCTACAACGCCGGAGATTGGCGAAGCCCTAGATGACATCCGATCTCCCCACTTGAGGGGGAGATGGCCGGCAGGCCAGAGGGGGGCGCTCAGGCTCGACATCTAAAAACTAAGCCACTGCCATCTGCTGCAAACTCACCAGGCGCTGGATGCCTTTCTTGGCCAGGCCCATCAGGTCCGCGAACTGCTCCTCGGAGAAAGGCTCGCCCTCGGCGGTGCCCTGGATCTCGACGATGCCACCCTTGCCTGTCATGACGAAATTGGCGTCGGTGCCGGCCGCGGAATCCTCGATATAGTCGAGGTCGATGACCGGCTGGCCGTCATGGATGCCGCAGGAGATCGCCGCGACATGGTCCTTCAGCACCTTGGCGACGCTGGCCATCTGGCGCGCTTCCATCCAGCGCAGGCAGTCATACAGCGCCACCCAGCCGCCGGTGATCGATGCGGTGCGGGTGCCGCCATCGGCCTGGATGACGTCGCAGTCGACGGTGATCTGCTGTTCGCCCAGCGCCTGCAAATCGACCACGGCGCGCAAGGAGCGGCCGATCAGCCGCTGGATTTCCAGCGTGCGGCCGCCCTGCTTGCCGGCCGAAGCCTCACGGCGCATGCGCTCGCCGGTCGAGCGCGGCAGCATGCCGTATTCCGCCGTCACCCAGCCCTTGCCGGAGTTGCGCATCCAACCCGGCACTTTTTCCTCGAGGCTGGCCGTGCACAGGACATGCGTGTCGCCGAACTTCACCAGGCATGAGCCTTCGGCATGCTTGGAGACGCCACGCTCGAAGGAGATGGCACGCATTTCGTCGAATTGGCGTTTGGAAGGGCGCATTCAGGGCTGCTTTCTTGTCATTTTTCGGAATCTTGGCCGGCTTGTAACCGCATGGGACGCGTGGCGCAAAGGAAAATGGGCTGACGATCGGACACAGACACCGGGTTGCGCGGGTGCAGTGTAAGTCTATATCCTTGGGCCGGAGGTTTTTGGCCGTATGACCAAGGCAGTCGATCCGAGTTCGCAGTCGCCCGCGCTTCAGTCGCCAGTATTCCAGGCGCTCGACATGCGTTCCCGCGACATCTTCCGGCGCATCGTCGATTCCTATCTCAGGGACGGTGAACCGGTGGGATCGCGCAGCCTGTCGCGTATCCTGCCGTCCTCACTGTCGCCGGCGACCATCCGCAACGTGATGAGCGACCTCGAGCATCTCGGCCTGATCTACGCGCCGCACATTTCGGCCGGCCGGCTGCCGACGCAGGCCGGCCTGCGTTTCTTCGTCGATGCCTTCATGGAGCTTGGCGACCTTTCC
>NZ_RZRA01000297.1:0-5717 GCF_003998945.1 Mesorhizobium sp. M7A.F.Ca.CA.003.01.2.1
GCTCTCCTCGTCTCGGTGCACCTCGGGCACCCCTATTGTGCATTCATGCCGCCGGCCAAGGCCGACCGGGCCGATGTTGCCGGTCTGGTGGAACTGCTCAGTCGAGCGGCGCCCGCGACCTGTGGGAAGGCCGGGGCGCCGCGCTGAAGCCGGATCCTGACGGGGGTGTTCAGGTGGCCGGCTTTTCCGGTATCGGCGATACGGGCGCTCCGGGGCCGATCTTCTGCAGATTGCCCGTAATCACCTGGTCGCCCTCGGCGACGCCGCTGAGGATGGCGACCTGATCGCCGCTCGTCGGTCCGAGCGAAACCAGCCGCTGGTCGACCGTATTGCCCTTGCCGACGACATAGAGATATTTGCCGAGCTGGCTTGAGCCCAGCGCCGTCTGTGGCACCATCAGCGCATCGGCCTGCTCTCTCACATGCAGCCGGACACGGACATATTGGCCCGGCAGCAGCGTGAACTTGCCATTGCCGATCGTCGCGCGCGCCGTGATCGTGCCGGTCGAGCGGTCGACCGAATTGTCGATGAAGGTAAGCTCGCCCTTCTGGCTTGCCTCGGTCTGGCCGGGGAGCAGGACATCCACTTCGATCGGGCCGTTCGCACGGGCTTGCTCGATCTCGGTCAGATCCGTCTCGCTCGGGTTGAAGGTGACGTAGATCGGGTCGAGCTGCACCAGCGTGTTGAGCACGGTGCCGGCGACGCTGACCAGCGTTCCGACCGAGGCCTGGTTGCGGCCAAGGCGCCCGGCAAACGGCGCCCGGATTTCAGCGTAGCTCAGATTGAGCTCTGCCGTGCGGACCGCCGCCTGGTTCAGCGCCAGCGATGCCTGCGCTTCGCGCAAGGTGCTGGTGCGCTGGTCGAAGCCGTCCTTGGCGAGGTAGCCGCTCTTGGCGAGCTCGGTGCCGCGACCAAGATTCGAGCGGGCATAGTCGAGCGTCGCCGTGTCGCGCTGCACTTGGGCCTTGGCCTGGTCGAGCGCCGCCTGGAAGTCGTCAGGCGAGATCTTGTAGAGAAGATCGCCTTGCCGGACGTCGACGCCGTCGGCTGCGGTCTGCTCCTGCAGATAGCCGGGAATCCTCGCCTGTAAGGTGATGCTGCGGATCGGCTCTGTCCGCGCGGCATAGTCGAGGTAGATCGGGATCGTCTTCTTGACGACGCTGACCACCGGCACCGGCATGACGAACGCCGCCGGGGCGGGCGCCGCACCTGCCGTGCCGGCATTGAGGCTGAGATTGCCCATATCGAGCAGGTGGACGCTGGCCACCGAGATCGCACCCAGCGCGACAGCCGTTCCCAACGCGATTTTCCATTTACGCATGATCAGTCTCCAATCTTATTCGGCCGCTTCCGCCAGGGGCGGTAAAGCGTGCTCAGCAGTTGGTTCATTGTCTTGAGAGGTGGGCTCGTCTTTGCCGCGGCGTTCACGCAGCTGTTCGATGACCGCGTAGAACACCGGCACGAACACCAGCGACAGGATGGTCGCCGCGACCATGCCGCCGAACACGGTGGTGCCGATCGACTGCCGGCTTGCCGCACCGGCGCCGGTCGCAAACATCAGCGGCAGCACGCCGAGGATGAAGGCGAAGGCCGTCATCAGGATCGGCCGCAGCCTGAGCCGTGCCGCCTCCATCGCCGCGTCGACGATGCTGAGGCCTTCCTCGCGCCGTCGCCTTGCGAATTCGACGATCAGGATCGCATTCTTGGCCGCCAGGCCGATCAGCATGACGAAGCCGATCTGCGAGTAGACGTCGATCTGCATGCCACGCAGCAACAACGCTGCGAAGGCGCCGAACAGGGCCAGTGGCACCGCCAACAGCACCATGAACGGCATCGCCCAGCTCTCATACTGCATCGCCAGGATCAGGAAGACGAAGACAATGGCGAGGCCGAAGACGACGGACGCGATCGATCCTGCCTTGAGCTCCTGGAAGGTGATGCCGGTCCATTCGAAACCGAAATCCCTTGGCAGCGCGGTTGCAGCGGCCCGTTCCATGGCGGCAACCGCCTGGCCGGAGGAAAAGCCCGGTGCGGCGCCGCCATTGATCGAGGCCGAGGCATTGTTGTTGTAGTGCGGCACGGTCTCCGGGCCGACGAAGGGCACGAGTTTGCCCAGCGTCGAGAGCGGCACCATGCCGCCGGAGGCATTGCGCACATAGAGCCGCGAAATGTCGGCGGCACCTGCACGTGCATCCTTGTCGGCCTGGATGGTCACCCGGAAGGTGCGGCCAAACAGGTTGAAGTCGTTGACGTAGAGCGAGCCGAGATAGATCTGCAGCGTGTTGAAGACATCGGGCAGGTTGAGGCCGAGCAGTTTGGCCTTGCTGCGGTCGAGGTCGTAGTTGAACTGTGGCGTCGAGGTCGAGAACGGCGAGAACAGCTGCTGCGGGTTGATTTCCGGCTGCTTGCGCGCCTCGGCGATCACGGCTTGCGTCGCATCGTTGAGGGCTGAACTGCCGCGGCCGGTCAGATCCTCGACGACGAATTCGAAGCCGCCCGTCGTGCCGATACCGGGGATCGACGGCGGATCGAAGCTCAGCGCGAAGGCTTCCGGGATCTGCATCAGCTTGCCGCGCACATCGGCGACGAGCTTCGATGCGCTCTGGTCGGGGCCCCGCTCCTCCCATGGCTTCAGGATGGCGAATTCGACCGCCGAATTCGATTGCGCGGCACTGGTCAGGAAGTTCAGGCCGCTGATCGAGCCGACGATGTCGACGCCGGGCGTCGCCTGCAGGATGTCGCGTGCCTTCTGCGCCACCGCGTCGGTGCGTTCCAGCGATGCGCCGTCGGGCAACTGGATGACGACGAAGAAATAGCCCTGGTCCTCGACCGGAAGGAAGGTCGAGGGCAGGCGCTGCCAGACGAAGTAGGTGGCGACCAGCCCCGCCGCGAACAGGCCGAGCATGATCCAGCGCAAACGGATGAGGATGCGCACACCATTGGCATAGGCGTGCGACAGCCTGTCGAAGCCGGTGTTGAACCAGCGGAACGGGGCGAACTGCGTTTCGCCGCGATGCCGCAGGAAGGCGGCACTGAGCGCGGGGCTCAGCGTCAGCGAGTTGAAGGCGGAGATGCCGACGGAGATCGCCACCGTCAGTGCGAACTGGTTGTAGAGCTTGCCGGAGACGCCGGGAATGAAGGCGACCGGCACGAACACCGCCATCAGCACCGCGGTGGTGGCGATGATCGGGCCGGTGACCTCGGTCATTGCGGCCTTGGTCGCCGCAAGCGGTTTGAGCCCGGCCTCCAGCTGTCGTTCGACATTCTCGACCACGACGATGGCGTCGTCGACGACGAGGCCGATCGCCAGCACCATGCCGAGCAGGGAGAGCATGTTGAGCGAGAAGCCGAGCATCTCCATGACGACCAGCGTCGCCACCAGCGACACCGGAATGGCGATGGTCGGGATGATCGTCGTGCGCCAGCTTTGCAGGAAGAGGAACACCACGGCGACGACCAGCACCAGCGCTTCGCCGAGCGTGATCAGCACGTCATGCATCGACGCCGAGACGAAACGGGTGGTGTCGTAGTGCATCGCATAGGACACGCCCTTCGGGAAACGGCCCGACAGCTCCTGCATCTTGTCCTTGACGCGCTGCTGCAGATCGAGCGCGTTGGAGCCGGGCATCTGGTAAACGGCAAGCACCACGGTCGGGTCTTTACCGAAGAAGGCAGACGACGAATATTGCAGCGCGCCGAGTTCGATGCGGGCGACGTCGCGCAGCCTGACCAGCGAGCCGGTATCGGTGTTGGCGCGCACGACGATGTCGCCGAATTCCTTGGGATCGCTCAAGCGGCCGACGGCGTTGACCTGCATCTCGAAGGCGGTGCCGGCGGGTGCCGGCGACTGGCCGATCTTGCCGGCCGCCACCTGGACGTTCTGTTCGGCGATGGCGTTTTGCACATCGACGGCGGTGATGCCGAGATTGGCGAGCTTGTCGGGATCGAGCCAGACGCGCATCGAATAGCGCCGCTCGCCGAAGATCTGCACGTCGCCGACGCCGGGCAGCCGCTTCAGCGGGTCGACCACCTGCAGATAGGCAAGGTTGCTCAGCGCCACCGGATCGACCGAACTGTCGGGCGAAGTCAGGTTGACGATCAGGACGAAGTTCGGATTCTGCTTCTTGATCGTCACGCCGCCCTGGTTGACGATCGCCGGCAGCGACGAGGCGGCCTGCGAGACGCGGTTCTGCACGTCGACGGCGGCGGTGCTCAGCGAATAGCCGACATCGAAGGTGATGGTGATGGTCGAGGAGCCGTCATTGGAACTCGTCGACGACATGTAGGTCATGCCCTGCACGCCGTTGATCTGCTGCTCCAGCGGCGTCGTCACCGTGTCGGCCACCACTTGTGCGCTGGCGCCCGGATAATGGGCGCTGACCACGACCTGCGGCGGCGTGATGTCGGGAAACTGCGAGACGGGCAGCAGGAAATAACAAATCGACCCGGCGAGCACCATGATGATGGCGATCGCCGAGGCGAAGATCGGACGGTGAATGAAAAAGTTTACCACGACACGCACGCCTCTCCGGCTGCTGTTGCCCGCCCGAAGGCGCTGGCAACCCTGGACAGCCTTTGGCCGCGCTTGTCACCGAGGCCGTCCCGCGAACGCAGCAACGGCACCTCGCCACGCTGCGTATCGGCGAGCGAGCGCAACATCGTCTCGAAGGCGCGCGGGTCGACGCCATCGGCTTTCATGACCAGCCGGATCATCGGATCCCGGACGGCTTCATCTATGGTAAGATCGCGGCGCTGTGGCATGGCCGGCTCCTTGTCTGTCGATTCGCAGCCCGTGCTCGCGAACCGTTTTCATCTCTTCACCGGCCGAGGCCGCATGATTGGCAGTTTCTCGCCCCTCTCGTCTGGCAGGGCCGTTCACGGCCTTGTTATTGACGGTGGACGATATAGGTGTTACCAGTAAGTAACATTCTGGAAGTTACAGACCGGTAACACCCTAGTCAAGAGGTGGCCGAGGGTTTTTTGGAAACGAAAGGAGATCATGATGGCAGACGGCATCGTGGAGCGCTCTCGTCCCCGGGATCGGATCCTGGAGACGGCACGCGACATGTTCCACAAGCATGGCATCAAGGGCGTCGGCGTCGACGCCATCACCGAAGCTGCCGGCACGAACAAGATGACGCTCTATCGTCACTTCGAATCCAAGGACGAACTGATCGTCGAATGCCTGCGCGCCAATGCGGCCAAGGCCGGCGCTATGTGGGAAGCATTCGAGGCCGAATTCCCTGGTGACAAGCTTGCCCAACTGCATGCCTGGGTTCGCAAGGCGGCTGCCATGCTCAATGCGGACGGCCGCGGCTGCGACATGGCCAACGCCGCCGCTGAGCTGACCGAGCCGGACCATCCGGCCAGGCTGGTGATCAAGGAGCTCAAGGAAGCCCAGCGCGCGCGCCTTGTGACGCTATGTCGGGATGCCGGCATTGGTCAGGCCGAACTGCTCGCCGATACGCTGTCGCTGTTGTTCGAGGGCGCGCGTGTCAGCGTGCAGACCGTGGGTACCGAAGGTCCGAGCACCCAGTTCGTGCGCATGGCCGAAGGGCTGATCGTTTCGTTCCGGGGCGCTGCCGCCGGTTGAGATTCGCCACGATTGTTGGCGGGTTACGGCTCTATGACGGAGGGCCGCGTACGCCGTTGACCCAGGCGGTATGGAAACTCCGGCGGCCAAACGAAAAAAGCCCGCTGCCGGGAGGAGGTGGCAG